>JAMNYN010000675.1 GCA_023622805.1 Pseudomonadota bacterium
CCGCGGCCAGGCCCACCATGGGGGGGAAGATGATGTTGCCAGCGCCGAGAAATAGCGCAAAAGTCATGAAGCCTAGGGCGATCAGATCGCGCGTTTGGAGGGTCTGCATAGATCGGGAAAGGGAAGTGGGCCCAGGCCGGCCGCGGGTGGTGTGCGGCGGGCCTGGGCGGCGCGCGCTGGCGAAGCAGCGCAGCGTGGGTGTTCGTGAAAGGGGCGAATTTTAGGGGGATGCTGCGCGGGAAGTTGTAAGCAAGGTCTCACGCCCTGTGTAGGTTTTGCGGCGTGGGCTCCGGGCGGCGGGGGCAAATCCGCGGGAAATGGTTGCAGACCGCGCACGGTTTGGGGGCATCACCGCGGGTTTGCGCGCTGGGCCCGCGCCAAGCGGCTAAGCTTTGCAGTGCGCCCTGTTGGCGCTTACCCGACTGCCATGGTCCACGCTGCTGCTTCCAAAATCACTCTTTCCCACCAACAACCCCTGGCCGAGCGGCTGCGTCCGCGCACGCTGGGCGAAGTCATAGGCCAGCAGCATGTGCTCGGGCCTGGCATGCCGCTGCGCCTGGCATTCGAGTCGGGGCGTCCGCACAGCTGCATTCTCTGGGGCCCGCCCGGCGTGGGCAAGACCACCATCGCGCGGCTCATGGCCGATGCCTTCGATGCGCAGTTCATTTCCATCAGCGCCGTGCTGGGCGGGGTCAAGGACATACGCGAAGCCGTCGAGCAGGCCCAGATCGCGCGTGACGGGCTGATGCAGCAGCGCACCATCGTGTTCGTCGATGAAGTGCACCGTTTCAACAAGAGTCAGCAGGATGCCTTCCTGCCGCACGTGGAAAGCGGCCTGTTCACGTTCATCGGCGCGACCACCGAAAACCCCTCGTTCGAAGTCAACTCGGCGCTGCTGTCGCGTGCCGCCGTGTATGTGCTGCAGCCGCTGAACACCGAGGACCTCAAGCAGATCGTGTCCTTGGCCCAGGCCCAGAATGCGCTGCCGGCGATTGAAGACGCCGCCCTGGAGCGCCTGGTGGCCTATGCCGATGGCGACGCCCGCCGCTTGCTCAATACGCTGGAGACGCTGGACATGGCGGCGGCGCAGGAGCAGCGCAGTGAGATCAGCGATGAATGGCTGGTCCAGCTGCTGGGCGAGCGCATGCGCCGCTACGACAAGGGCGGCGAGCAGTTCTACGACACGATCAGCGCGCTGCACAAGTCGGTGCGCGGCTCCGACCCGGACGCGGCGCTGTACTGGCTGGTGCGCATGCTCGACGGCGGGGCGGACCCGCTGTACATGGCACGGCGGCTGGTACGCATGGCGGCCGAAGACATAGGCCTGGCCGATCCGCGAGCGCTGCGCCTGGCGCTGGACGCGACCGAAGTCTATGAGCGCCTGGGCAGTCCCGAAGGCGAGCTGGCCCTGGCCGAGTGCGTGATCTATCTGGCGGTGGCGCCTAAATCGAATGCGGTCTACAAAGCCTACAACCAGGCCAAGGCGCTGGTGAAGGCCGACTCCACCCGTCCCGTGCCCATGCACCTGCGCAACGCGCCGACCAAGCTCATGAAGCAGATGGACTGGGGCAAGGGCTACCGCTATGCGCATGATGAAGACGGCGCGTTTGCGGCGGGCGAGAGCTACCTGCCCGACGGCATGGACGCTCCGGGCTTTTACCAGCCCGCGCCGCGTGGACTGGAAATCAAGATCGGCCAGAAGCTCGATGAACTGCGCGCCCTCAACACCGCGGCGCGGCAGAAGAAAACGCAGGACTGAGCCGAGACCCGTTCGGGTCGCCGCCGTGGTGTGAATTTTCGATGGCCGGCATCGCGCGCCCAACGGGTTTGGGTAACAGCCGGCTGCGTTTAGGGTTTTTACCAGGCGTCACCCGGGTATCCGTGCGGATTTTTTGCAGGTATGTTGCGTTTTTGCACACAGCGGCGCGGGCCGCAGCCGGCCTTGGTTTTGCGGACCCGGCCGTGCGCGGCTCGGTGTTTGCCGGCGGCCCGGGCCGTCGCAGGCGTGGCCGAGGGCCTGGGATATGCGACGGCCAGAGTACACTTCGCCCGGTTTACGCCGGCACACTTTTCCCAGCATTTTTGCGTGTGACTGTCATGTGTCGCCAGCGTCCCAATCAGAACTCCTGGTAAGGAACTCCCATGATATTTGCCAAGCTTTTGCCGCGCGAAGGTAATTTTTTCGAAATGTTCAACCAGCACGCCGACCGCATCGTCGAAGCGGCGCATGCGTTCTCGCAGCTGGTGGCAAATTACAACGATCCCCACCTGCGTGACAAGTACAACCAGGATGTGGACAACGCCGAGCGCGCAGCCGACCGGGTGACGCATGATGTGAACAAGGCCTTGCACAAGACCTTCATCACGCCGTTGGACCGTGAGCAAATCCACTCCCTGATCAATACCATGGATGACGTGGCCGACCTGATCCAGGACTCGGCAGAGACCATGGCGCTGTATGACGTGCGTCATATGACGGAAGAAATCACGCGCCTGACGGATCTGAGCGTCAAGTGCTGCGAGCGTGTGCGCGATGCCGTCAAGATGCTGGACCGCATCTCCGACGCCAACACGGCCGAAGCCGCGCTCAAGACCTGCGAGGAAATCGACCGCCTCGAGTCCGACGCCGACCGCGTGATGCGCGCGGCCATGAGCAAGCTGTTTCGCGAAGAGCCCGATGTGCGCGAAGTGATCAAGCTCAAGGCGATCTACGAGCTGCTGGAAACCATCACCGACAAGTGTGAAGATGTGGCCAATCTGATCGAGGGCATCGTCCTCGAGAATTCCTGATCCGGCGCGGAGTCTTGACGTAATGGAAACCGTACAAGCCGCCCTCTGGGTGGTGGTCTTGCTGGTGGTGTTGGCTTTGCTGTTCGATTTCATGAACGGCTTCCACGATGCTGCCAACTCGATTGCCACCGTTGTCTCCACCGGCGTGCTCAAGCCAGCGCAGGCCGTGGTGTTCGCCGCATTTTTCAATGTGGTCGCTATTTTTGTCTTTCACCTGAGCGTGGCCGCCACCGTGGGCAAAGGCATTGTGCAGCCGGGCATTGTCGACACCCATGTGGTGTTCGGCGCGCTCGTGGGCGCCATTGTCTGGAACCTGATCACCTGGTACTACGGCATCCCCAGCAGCTCCTCGCATGCGCTGATTGGCGGCATCGTGGGCGCGGTGATTTCCAAGGCGGGCTCGGGCGCGCTGATCGCCAGCGGCATCTGGAAGACCGTGGCCTTCATTTTCGTGTCGCCTCTGCTGGGTTACCTGCTGGGCTCGCTGATGATGGTGCTGGTCGCCTGGATCTGCCGGCGGGCAAGACCCAACAAGGTGGACAAGTGGTTCCGTCGTCTGCAACTGGTTTCGGCCGGCGCCTACAGCCTGGGCCACGGCGGCAACGATGCGCAAAAGACCATCGGCATCATCTGGTTGTTGCTGATCGCCACGGGCTACGCCAATGTGGCTGACGCGGCACCGCCGACCTGGACCATCGTCTCCTGCTACATCGCCATCGGCCTGGGCACCATGTTCGGTGGCTGGCGCATCGTGAAGACCATGGGCCAGAAGATCACCAAGCTCAAGCCCGTGGGCGGTTTCTGCGCCGAAAGCGGCGGCGCCCTGACGCTGTTCATCGCGACGGCCATGGGCGTTCCCGTGTCGACCACGCACACCATCACCGGCGCCATCGTCGGCGTGGGCTCGACCCAGCGCGCCAGCGCCGTGCGTTGGGGTGTGGCCGGCAACATCATCTGGGCCTGGGTGCTGACGATTCCGGCCAGCGCGTTTGTCGCGGCCATCGCCTACTGGCTCAGCCTGCAAATATTTTGAGCACCCCCTGAGCTGGGACGCGCCAGTTTCAAGGGCTGCGTCACATTCACAAAAAGCGGTCAGTGCAGCCATGCACCGACCGCTTTTTGCATTCCCGCCTACAGGCCTTCCCTGGGGGCTCCGCGCGACCAAACAGAGCGCCCGTGAAGGGTGCCCCCGCCGCCGCCGGGCCGCCCCAAGGCGGCGGACGGCCCCCTCGGGGGGCAGAGAGCCACACGCAGTGGGCGAACGTGGGGGTTATTCAGGTTGCGAGATCTTGCGCGCTTCCTCGATCTGGAACTCGAAATAGTGCTGAAAGCTGTAGGCCAGGCTGGCCATGAGCACGGTGGCGCCGAGCATCAGCGACAGGGCGATGGCAAATATCGTGCCCCAGTGGGTACGGCCGGGGCGCGCATCGGCGGGGGCGCTGGGGTTGTAGCGGGCATTCCAGGTCTCGACGGGCGTGAGGCCGTAGAGGATGGCGCGCAGCGCGCAGCCGGCGAGGGTGAAGCCCAGCAGGGGGATGAGCAGCCAGCTGAGCTGGTCGTCCTGGCCCAGGGCCTGGACGCGCTGAATGCCGTAGATGCCCAGCGCCGTGGGCAGGGGCAGCAGCCAGCCGAACCAGTCGCCGAGGCCGTAAAGATAAAAACGGTGCAGGCCCAAAGGCCCGCCGATAAAGGCCAACCAGGCGGCCAGGGTCTTGCTTTTCATGCGCCCATTATTCGCATGAAAGCAGGGGGCGCCTAGCGGGAGACTACCGGGGCGCCACCGGGGGCGTGGTGTCGCCGTCGCCCAGGGACTTCTCCATCAGCACGATGTCCAGCCAGCGGTCGAACTTCCAGCCGACCGAGCGCATCACGCCGATCTCGGTGAAGCCCGCCGCGCGGTGCACGCCGATGGAGCCGGCATTGGCCGAGTCGCCGATCACGGCCAGCAGCTTGCGCACGCCAGCGGCCTCGGCCTGCCGGCTCAACGCATCCAGCAGCTTGCGGCCCAGGCCCTGGCCGCGGGCAGAGTCGGCGATGTAGATCGAGTCTTCGGCCGAGAAGCGGTAGGCTGGCCGGGGCTTGAACCAGTTGGCGTAGGTAAAGCCCAGGATCTGCCCGTCTTCGCCTTCGGCCACCAGATAGGGCAGGCCGCGCGCGAGCACATCGGCGCGGCGTGCGAGCATGTCCTGCTCGCTGGGCGGCTCGACTTCGAAAGTACCGGTGCCGTGGAGCACGTGGTGGCGGTAAATGGCCGTGATGGCGGGGATGTCGGTGACGGTGCTTGGGCGGATATTAGGCATATGTCAAAGAAGTCGATATAATCGTGAGCTTTGCTGCGTGTCGCTGGCCGGGTGGCCATGTCGCGTGTCTCAAACGTCGCAAAAACATTGCAGCAGTTGCTGCAACCACCCAAAGGATAAATCATGGTCGTCATTCGACTTTCCCGCGGCGGCTCCAAAGCCCGCCCGTTCTACAACATCGTTGTGGCTGACAAGCGCACACGTCGTGACGGCGCTTTCATCGAGCGTCTGGGTTTCTACAACCCCACGGCACGTGGCGGCGAAGAAGGTCTGCGCATTGCACAAGACCGTCTGACGTACTGGAAGAGCGTGGGCGCACAATCGTCGCCTACGGTGGACCGCCTGATCAAGCAAGCCTCCAAGGCAGCTGCTTAATCTGACGCTTCCCTGAAGGCGGGTTCCGTTTGCGTATGCTGACGGAACCCGCCTTTTTTTGTTGCCGGGCCGCCCCAAGACAAAAAACGCCCCCTTGGGGGGCAGCGCAGCTACGCGAAGCGAGCCAGCGTGGGGGCCATTTCCTTTTTTTAATCATTTCTGCACCATGGCCCTTCTTCCTGTTTTCCAACCTGCCCAATTGCCCGCCGATGCCGTAGAGGTCGGCCGCATTGGGGAAGCCTGGGGCGTCAAGGGCTGGTTCAAGGTGCAGGCGTTCAGCGCCGACCCTGAAGTGCTGCTGACGTCCAAGCAGTGGTTCTTGCAACCGTCGGAGCGCGGCGCGCGCACTTTCACCGGCACCGTGCTGCTGGAAGTCAAGCAGTCGCGCGAGCATTCAGGCTCGCTGGTGGCCACGGTGGACGGCGTGAACGACCGCGATGCGGCCCAGTCGCTCAAGGGCGCGCGCATTTTTGTCTCGCGCACCGCATTTCCCCAAGCCGCGGAAGACGAGTACTACTGGGTGGATCTGCTGGGCCTGGATGTGGTCAACCGCGAAGGCGTGGTCCTGGGTCAGGTCAAGGACTTGATGTCCACCGGGCCGCAGACCGTGCTGGTGATCGCCTACGAGGAAGAGGGCAAAGCGCTGGAGCGCATGATCCCCTTCGTATCGGCCTATGTGGACAAGGTCGAATTGACCGAACGCCGGATCACCGTCGACTGGCAAACGGATTATTGATGGCCCGACCATTGTTTGCGCTGCCGCGATTTGCACGGCAGAGGAAGGTCTGTAGCCGTGCGCTTTGACATCATTACCTTGTTTCCGGAACTGTTCGCGCCGTTCCTGGCCAGCGGCGTTACGCGCCGCGCCTATGCATCGGGCCAGGTCGCGGTGCGCCTGTGGAATCCACGCGACTACGCCGAAGGCAATTACCGCCGGGTTGACGACCGCCCGTTTGGCGGCGGCCCCGGCATGGTGATGATGGTCGAGCCGCTGCAGGCCTGCCTGGATGCGATCCGGGCCGACCGCGCCGAAGATCCGGCCGAGCAGGTGCCGCTGGTGCTGTTCTCGCCCGTGGGCCAGACGCTCAACCATACGGGCGTCGAGCGCTGGGCGAAAAGCCCGGGCGCGATCTTGCTGTGCGGACGCTACGAAGGCATAGACCAGCGCTTCATCGACACCCGTGTGTCCGCGCAGATCAGCCTGGGCGACTTCGTGTTGTCGGGCGGCGAGATCGCGGCCATGGCGCTGCTGGACGCGGTCACGCGGCTGCAGCCCGGCGTGCTCAACGACGAAGGCAGCCACCAGCTCGACAGCTTCAATCCCAGCCTCAACGGCTTGCTCGATTGCCCGCATTACACCCGCCCCGAAAGCTGGCAGGGCCAGGAAGTGCCGGCGATCCTGTTGTCGGGCCACCACGCGCACATCGAGCGCTGGCGGCGGGACCAGAGTCTGGAGATCACGGCCCGCCATCGGCCGGACCTGCTGGACAAGGCGCGCGACGCCGGCCACTTGACCCGCAAGGATGAGGCGGTTTTGGCGAAAAAAGCGTCCGGGCTATAATCGGAGGCTGTCGATCCTCTGCCGGCCGCTGCACGCATGGAGCCTTCGTGGCAACGCGTGCAGCCATACAGTGCCAATCCCGGCGCTTGCCAATTGTGGCGCGGACAAGATCGTTGGATGTAACCATGAATCTGATTCAGACTCTTGAGCAGGAAGAAATCGCCCGCTTGAACAAGACCATCCCCGTGTTCTCCCCCGGTGACACCGTCATCGTGAGCGTGAACGTGGTTGAAGGCGCGCGCAAGCGTGTGCAGGCCTACGAAGGCGTCGTGATTGCCAAGCGCAACCGCGGCCTCAACAGCGGCTTCACTGTTCGCAAGATCTCCAGCGGCGAAGGCGTGGAACGTACGTTCCAGACCTACAGCCCGCTGATCGCCGGCATTGAAGTCAAGCGCCGTGGTGATGTGCGTCGTGCCAAGCTGTACTACCTGCGCGAGCGCAGCGGCAAGTCGGCACGTATCAAGGAAAAGCTGCCAGCTCGCAAGACGGCAGCAGCTCCTGCTGCAGCCGCAGTGGCGCCCGCAACGGCCGCTTGAGACGCTTAGGCGTTTCGCCAAAACGCCTCAACGTTTCGCCAAAAAAGCCGCTACAGTTCGCTGTAGCGGCTTTTTTTATCGTCGGATCGCCCCAGGGTGAAAAGCAGCTGGGGGCATTTTTTACGCCCATTGTTTGCCGTGCATACCTCTTCCGTCATTCATCAGGCACCGTCCTCGCCCCGTTCCGCCGCACTGGCGCCGGGCTTTGATCCCCGCACAGTGCCCGTGCTGGGCGTGGATGTCCACCTGCCGGCCGTGCCGGCCAGCGCGCTGACGGCAGACGCCTTGCGCCACCGCTTTGCCGCCCCGCCGTTGTGGTCGCCCGAAATCGAGCGCGAGCGCATTGGCACGGGCCATGCCTCGGCCGAAGCCGCCGTGCTGATCGCCATCGTGCTGCGCGACGAACCCATGCTGCTGCTGACCGAGCGCACCCAGCACTTGTCCACGCATTCGGGGCAGGTGGCGTTTCCCGGCGGCAAGCGCGACCCCGAGGATGTGGATGCCGCTGCCACGGCCTTGCGCGAGGCGCAGGAAGAAGTCGGCCTGGACCCGGCACTGGCGGAAGTGCTGGGCAGCCTGCCGCCCTATGTCACCGGCACGGGTTTTGTCGTGACGCCGGTGGTCGCCCTGGTGCAGCCCCAGGTCCGCTACCAACCCAATCCCCATGAAGTGGCCGACCTGTTCGAAGTGCCGCTGGCCTTTGTGCTCGACCCGGCCCACCACCAACGCCATGCGCTGCAAAGGCCCGAAGGTCTGCGCGAATGGTTTTCCATGCCCTACCAGGCGGGCGACAAGCAGCACTACATCTGGGGCGCGACGGCAGGCATGCTGCGCAACTTCTACCGGTTCATGAGGGCTTGAAGCCCCCCCCTGTGCGGCTGCGCCGCAGAGGCGGACCTCCGCTTCCCCCTAAGGGGGGCGGCAGCCTCGCTGCGCGGCGGCGCTTGCTCGCTGCCCCCTTGCTGGGGCACGCCAGTTTCATAGCTTGCGGGCATGGTGAGCGCGCAATGGGCCGTGGAGGCGGTGGCTTGCGCATGTGTCATGCATGCAAAGTATGATGTTGGCATGAGTTTCTTCGCCATCCTGTTTGCCTTGCTGATCGAGCAGGCACGCCCGCTGGCCCGCAGTAACGTCGTCCATGCCGGATTGCGTGCCTGGGCGGTCTCCGTACGTCGCAACTTTGATGCCGGCAAGTCCCATCATGGCTGGGTGGCCTGGTGCCTGGCGGTGCTGGCGCCCGCGCTGCTGGTGCTGGGCGTGCATTGCCTGCTGATGTGGGCTGTGGGCTGGCCGCTGGCCCTGGTCTGGAACGTGGCCGTGCTGTATGTGACGCTGGGCTTTCGCCAGTTCAGCCACCACTTCACGCGCATCCGCGATGCGCTGGATGCCGGGGACGAATACACGGCGCGCGAAGAGCTGGCGCAGTGGCAGCAGGTGGACACGACCGAAGTGCCGCGTAGCCAGGTGGTGCGCCACGTGATCGAATATTCGGTGCTGGCCGCGCACCGCCATGTGTTTGGCGTGCTGTTCTGGTATTCGGTGCTGGCGGCACTGGGTCTGGGGCCCATGGGCGCGGTCCTGTACCGCTCGGCGGAGTTCGTTTCGCGCTACTGGTCGCGCAAGGGCTATATGGGCGCCCAGCCGGTGAGCGAGCGCCTGCAAAGCGCCGCGCGCCAGGCCTGGATGTGGATTGACTGGCTGCCCGCGCGCTTGACGGCCTTGAGCTTTGCGGTGGTGGGCAGCTTCGAGGAAGCCATTGACGGCTGGCGTTTCCATGCCCAGCGCTTCCCCAATGACAACGACGGCGTGCTGCTGGCCGCCACGGCCGGCGCAATCAACGTCCGGCTCGGCGGCGAAGCCCTCAAGGCCCGCGAAGACGCGCCCATCGTGTCGGGCTTTGACGGCGAGGCCGATGTCGATGACAGCGACTCCACGCCCGGCCGGGCTCCCGAGCTGAGCCACCTGCGCAGCGTGGTGGGACTGGTCTGGCGCTCGGTGGTGGTCTGGCTGCTGCTGCTGGCCTTGTTGACGCTTGCGCGGCTGCTGGGCTGAAATCGAGCGGGACCATCGCGCCAGGTTGCGTGGTCATTGCCTCGCGCTACAAATAGTTATCACCCTGCAAGTAAAGTGTATCCACACTTTATGGGTGCGCTACACCTTCGATCTTGCCAAGCAAGCCGTGAACGTCGCCAAGCATGGCGTGTTCTTCACGGCGGCGGAAGATTTCGAGTGGGAGTCGGCTCAGGTGCAGGTGGATCAACGCCGCAGCTACGGGGAGACTACGCTTCGTAGCCCTCGGATTGATTCGTCAGCGTGTGCATGTATTGGTCTTCAACCTGCGCGAGACCAGCGTGCGGATCATCAGCCTGCGCGCAGGGCCAATAGCAGAGAGGTGCAGCGCTATGCAGACAGCATCCAAATTCGGCAAGCTCCACATGCCCACGGCGGCCGAGGACCAGGCCATCCAAAGGGGTATCGCCGATGATCCTGACACCATGGAGTTGGGCGATGATTTCTTTGCGAAAGCGCGGCCGGCATCCGAGGTGCTGGGGGAGTCGGTGGTTGCGGCACTGACCTCGAAGATGAAAGATCCCACTACGCTGC
>JAMNYN010000725.1 GCA_023622805.1 Pseudomonadota bacterium
GGTTATGTGCCTCCAGTAGCTCGCGACGCGTCAGTGCGGACACGCCAGCGCGATGCTCGGCTACCAGTACCTCATACAAGTCTCGTTGCCGCACCGACAGCTTCGACGCATCGAGTGCAGCAAAGGAAGCAGCCTTGATATCAGCAGAAGTCACGTTGTCCATGGCTCAACCCTCCCCACGTTGCGGCATGCGACCACGAGCAGTCGCCACCAGATGGGCAATGGCCGCCGTGGCCTCTTGCGCTTGGTACTCGATACGCCTGATCTCATTGCGATTGATATCACCGCCATGGACCAATGCATCCGCTGCTGATCGGCACAGCTCGGCAAACTCCAACTGCACCCGCATAAAGGCCTCCACCGGGTCGCCACCGGCCTGGTCAGGCGTGGCCCGCGCACATACAAAGCCCAGCTGGGCCGCCATGGCTCGCAGGATGAAAGCGTTGTTTGCCACCACCTGCAACGTCAGCGACTCCTTGAGCGTTAGGTGGTGCGTGGTGTTGTTCGGGTTGAGCTTGTTTTGCAGCGTTCCCGGATTGATGCCCATGCGCTTGGCCAAGTCGGCCACACCACCCTTGTGCGCCTGACTGATCTGGAACGCGGCATCCACCGGGTCCAAGCCGTCAATGTTGAGTTGAGTGCCACCTTCAACATATCCCGGCAGCCCTGATATCGACACACTTAAAGACATCGATTACCTCACTTGATATTGGAACGACATGACCGCAACAGCACCCACCGCCGCAGAGGCAGCGCGCACCGAAGCGATGGAGATTTTTTTGAGCCAGCTCATCTTTGTGCTGGAAGGTGAGAGCCGCGGGGCCTTCACGGCCACCAAGCTGAGCCGCTGGCTCGACAACTGCACGAAGCGCATGGCAGAGACGGGCAGCGCAAAGCCTGAAGTCATCGGGCAGCTGCGAGCACTACAGGCGAGAGTTCTGACATGACGCTTGCCAGCACTCCAAAAGATGGTCATCCGAGGACGATGAGTGATGCAGCACTTGTTCATCTACTGCACGTTTTGCAGCTCGGATTGGGCATCCAGCTCAGCCTCGGACTGAAAAAGCCCCTTGGTCCGCGCCAAGACGCCCGCAACCCGGTCAGCAGTAGCCTGGGGTAGCCGGTCCGGCCATTGATACACGGTTTGCACCGCCCTGTAGCCCATGGCCTGAGCAGCCTTCTTGGGCGTTCCACCAAGCAATTTGATTGCGGATTTCTTTTCCATAACACGCATTGTAAACAGATTTACATCACGTCATGAATACAGATTTACAGACAGTCAAGTACCGTCCACCCATGCTTTACGGAGAACGACTACAACTCGCCATGACCAGACGCAGCGAAATGCTCGGTCAGGAAGTGACACGCAACGACATAGCAAGGGTGGCTGCCAGGTCGGTGCAGAACATTGGAATGATCATCAACAACGCCAAGGGCACTGATCAAAAACTAGGCACAAAGGCCCACGCGGCCGTTGCTGATTACTTGAAAGTCAGTTCCGAATGGCTGCTGACTGGAGAGGGTCCAATGGAGCCACGGCCTTCTGTAAATGCCCCCACAGAACTGACTCCAAGTGCTGTGGAAATCGCGGTACTTTTCGACATGATCCCGCTATCTGACAAGATCAGACGCGCCCAAGCCTTCAACGCCGCGACGACCGCAATCATGCAAGTGCTGCAATCCGCTGACGCCAAGAAATAAGCGTCTGCTCATCCGCGAAGACTATCGTCTTCACACCCAGGTCACCCAGGCGCCGCGATTCAGCCGCCACATCCTCAAACGACTCATCCTCCGAACTCACCCGAGCAATGGCCTTGGCTGTACGCACATCGTCAACCACTGTGTTTATATACATGCCTCAATCATAACCATTGGTTGCATCTTGCTCAAGAACAAAAAAACCGAACTTGCGAAACTCTCGTTTTGTAAATCTATTTTCATTTTTTCCATTCTTTATTGTAAATACGTTTACACTTCGTCCATCGAAACCGCTGAAGCTCATGCAAAACGGCTTCGTCGGGCGCCATGGCATCGACCGCGGACAAGCCCCGGTCTTTCAAAATTTGCCGGATACCCCAGGCGCCACTTAGTAGA
>JAMNYN010000412.1 GCA_023622805.1 Pseudomonadota bacterium
GGGAGCCATCTTGGCGCGGCCAGGGCCTGGCGGGCATCGTCGAAAGCGACGAAGTTACGCCGCCCCGGGTCAGCGGCCCTCGGGCTGGCGCACGACGGCGCTCATGCCAGGCTCCAGCGCAGCGCGCCATCGGCGCCCGGCGTGACCTGACCGCCACGGCCCACGGGCGAGCGCTCCAGATCGGTCAGCACCGCCAGCGCCTGCGCGTCGTCGGGCTCCACGCGCGCCATCAAGCGTTCGCCGGCCGGCGTGCGCGCGATCACGATGCCGTGCGTGGGCAGGCCGTCGCGGCCGTAGATCACGGTGAAGGTCTCCACGCCGGCCGCACCGTCGTAGCGCTCGATGAACGCCGGCACCGGCCCGCGCCGCGCATCGGCCGCGGCCTGCACGCAGTAGTCGTCCGGGGGCAGGCCCTGGGGCGGCGGGCGCGAGCCCAACACCAGCGCGTGGTGCTTGGTCACGTACTCGCCCTGGCCGTAGAGCAGCGCCGCCTTGCCCGGCGCGCCGCGCAAGGCGCGCACCAGGCCGGCGGCGGCATGCGTCATGTAGTCGTTGAGCGGCGCGCCGAAAAAGCTCAGCCCGCCGGTCGAGGTCATCTGCGCATCGGCCGACAGGCCCAGCGTGCGCCGCGCCATCTTGGGCACGATGGGAAAGCAGCTGTAAAGTTCCAGCATCGCAAAGGCCGCGGCGTCGCCGCCCACCTGGGCCAGCACGCTCTCCATCACCAGGTCCTGGGCATGCGAGCGATGGTACTGGTCGCGCTGCAGGTAGTCGCGCGGCTCGTGCGCCGCGGCGCCGCCCCAGACATAGACCCAGCGCTGCTCGGGAATGCCCAGGGCGCGCGCCTGGCCCACGCTGGTCAGCAGCACGGCCGCGCCCATGTTGACCATGGGGTTGGCCACCATGTACTTGGTGTAAGGCCAGGCGATCAGGCGATTGGCCGCGCTGGGCTCGGCCACTTCCTCGGCGCTGAAAGCCTGGCTCTGCCAGGCATGGGGATTGGCCGCGGCCACTTGCGAGTAACGCGACCAGAGCGCGGCCGATTCCTGCCGCGCCTCCCGCGGCGTCTGGCCCCAGTGCGCCAGCGCGGCGTTTTCGTAGAACGGGTAGATGCTGACCGGCATCGCCGCGCCGTGGCGCACCGCCACCGGGTGGCAGAAATCCGTGCCGCGCAGCAGCTTCACGCTGTCGTCGCGGGGCGTCCAGTCCAGGTCTATGCCCTGCTTGGCCGCGGCGTCGACGGTGTAGCGCGACTCGGCGCCGGTGACGGCCGCGACGCGGCTTTCGCCGCGCGCGATGCGCAGCGCTGCCTCGTGGATGAAGCGCACCGGCGACTCCCCGCCGGTCTCGCCGTAGACGCGCCGCGCCGGCCGATGGCCCAGCCGTTCGCTGAGCAGCGCGGGCGCATCGGTATACGGCCAGGAATGCTCGCTGACCACGTCCAGCGAATCGAGTTCGGCCAGCAAGGCCGCACCCGCGTCCTGCTGCGCCGCCTGCAGCGCGCGCGCCATGAGCTCTATCGGTTCCAGCCCGGCTTCGGCCTGCTTGTTGCGGTGGGTGATTTCGCCCACCCCCACGATGATGGGGGTGCGGTCGTCGACGACGGTCATGCGGGAGTCTCCTGTGCGGCCGGGCAGCCGGTCTCTACCGCCCATCATAAGAAAGTGCTCCTGCCACAGGGCATCGTCGAAACAGACGATTGCCCCCGCGCCCTGCCCTGCCTAGGCTGGGCACTCCTGTCTGGAGAATCGCCCATGCTCCCCACGTTCTTGCACTGCCTGCGCGGCATCGCCTCATCCCGGAGGGCGCCATGAAAGCCCTGCAAATGGCCCAGCTCGGCCCCCTCGACGGCCTGGCACTGTGCGACCTGCCCCGCCCCGCGCCCCAGGCCGGTGAGCTGCGCATACGCGTCGAAGCCAGCGCCATCTCGCACGCCGACCTGCTGCTGGCCCAGGGCAGCTACCAGATGAAGCCGCACGTGCACTTCATCCCCGTCAGTGAATTCGCCGGCACGGTCGTAGCCGTGGGCGATGGCCTCGCAGGCGACTGGCAGCTCGGTCAGCGCGTCTGCGGATCCAGTGCACGCA
>JAMNYN010000751.1 GCA_023622805.1 Pseudomonadota bacterium
CGCCGCCCATGCGGGCCACGACAAACAGGCGCAGCTGCGCATCGCCATCGTCGGCGCCGGCGCCACGGGCGTGGAGCTGGCGGCCGAGTTGCGCAATGCCGCGCAACAGCTGTCCGACTACGGCCTGGGCAATATCGCGCCCGAGAACCTGCTGATCACCGTGCTCGACGCGGGCAAGCGCGTGCTGCCTGCGCTGCCCGAGCGCATAGGCCGCGACGCCCACCTGACGCTGGAAAAACTGGGCGTGCAAGTCATCACCGAAGCCGCCGTGAGCCGCGTCACCGCCGAGCATCTGGAAACCGCCGACGGACGCGTGATTCCGGCCAGCCTCAAGGTCTGGGCCGCGGGCATCAAGGCGCCGGACTTTCTGCAAAACCTCGACGGTCTGGAAACCAACCGCATCAACCAGCTGGTCGTGCGCACCACGCTGCAGACCACGCAGGACGACGACATCTTCGTGCTCGGCGACTGCGCCGCCTGCCCCATGGACGACGGCAGCGGCAAGAACGTGCCGCCGCGCGCGCAAGCCGCCCACCAGCAGGCCTCCATGCTCGCCCAGTCGCTGAAAAAACGCCTGCAAGGCCAGCCCCTGCCCGAATACCGCTACCGCGACTACGGCTCGCTGGTCTCGCTGTCGCACTTCTCGGCCGTGGGCAACCTCATGGGCAGCCTGATGGGCTCGGTCAAGGTCGAAGGCTGGCTGGCGCGCATGTTCTACATCTCGCTGTACCGCATGCACCAGGTCGCACTGTGCGGCGTGTTCCGCACGGCCTTGCTGATGCTCAGCGACCGCATCGGCCGCCGCACCGATCCGCGTCTGAAACTACATTGAGCGGAAAAACCCGGGCGCCTTCGGCCCGGGCACTTTCGCCGACAATCAGCGGCTTTTGTGACTGCCCGACTCTGCCCGCCATGACTGCTGACGCCTACGCCCAACTCCTCCAATCCGGCAACGACCTGGTCGCCCAGGCCCAGGCCGTGGCCACCCAGGACTTTGCCCAGGCACGGGCGCTGTGGCAGCAGGCCGGCGCCTTCTTTGCCAAGGCCCACCAGGCCGATCCCGAGCAGCACGCCGCGGCCCTGCGCCTGGGCCAGGCCTGGATGGCCGAAGCCCACGCGCTGCAAAAGCAAGGCTCGGCCCACGCGGCCATCATGTGGCGCAACGCCGCTGCCCAGTGCGAGCGCGCCTTCGACCTGGCACCCGAGCATGCGCCCACGGCCATGCATGTGGCCAGTTGCCACGCCTGGGCCCAGGAAGACGAGGCGGCCCAGGCCTGGGCCGAGATCGCCAAGCATTTGAAAGAGCAGCAAAATACGCCCTGAGGGGCAACCTCTCAGCGGCCTGCCCACCATTGCGGCAGCTGGGCCAGCACGAACAGCAGCAGACCGATGGCGCCGCCCACCAGCGTGCCGTTGATGCGGATGAACTGCAGGTCCTTGCCGATGTGCAGCTCGACCAGGCGCGACAGATCCTGGGCATCCCAGCGCTTGACGGTATCGCTGATGTGCTCCGCCAGAAACTGCGCCACATCCGGCGCCAGCGCGGCCGCCCAGCGTTCCAGCCGCTCATTCATCGACTGCCGCAAGGCCGGGTCGGCGGCCAGCGACTGACCCAGCCAGCGGCCCATGCCCGCGGCCTTGCGCGCGATGTGCGAATGCTCGTCGGCCAGATCGGCCTGCAGGCGCAGGCGCAATTGCGTCCACAGTTCCTGCAGATACAGCGCCAGCTTTTCATCGTGCAGCAGGTAGTGGCGCAGCTGCTCGGCCTGGGCCGCAAAGTCGGGGTCGGTCTGCAGGCGTTCAATCAGCCGCGTGACGGCCGCATCCAGGGCTTCGCGCACCCGGTGCGCGGGGTTGTGGGCAATGTCGTCGAGCAGGCTTTCCAGCGCCTGCGCGATCAGCTGCGCGCCCTTGTCGCCCAGCCAGTCGCTGGGCAGCATTTTTTCCTTCAGCGGATGCTCGCGCTTGAGCCATTCAATGATGCTGGTGGCGATGAATTCGCGCGTGCGCTCGGTCTGCAGAACGGCCGCGATGCGGGTCAGTACATCGTCGAGCAGCACCTGGTGGCGCCCGCCCTGCGTCAGCACCGACAGCAGCGTGGCCGCCGCGCGCGACAGGTCGACCCGGGCAAGCACGGCGCGCAGCGACTGCATCAGAAAGCGCTGCACCTGCCGGTCCTGCACCATCTCCAGTGCGGCCAGCGCCAGCCGTGCGATCTGCCGGCCCAGCTGCGCGCTGTGGGCCGGCGCCGTCAGCCAGTCGGCCAGCCACTGCGCGGGATCGTTCTTGCGGATCAGCGCCAGCAAGGACGCCGGATCCAGAAAGCGGTCACGCACAAAATGCGCCAGATTCTCGCCAATGCTGTCCTTGTTGCGCGGAATGATGGCCGTGTGCCGGCCTATCCAGGGCAGCGGAACGCGCCGGAACAGCGCCGTCACCGCGAACCAATCGGCCAGCGCCCCGACCATGGCCGCCTCGGCCACGGACTGCACGCAGCGCACGCCGAGGCTGGGCGTCAGAAAACTGGTCACGGCAAACACCAGCGCGACCACGATCAACAGGCCTAGCGCCTGGTTTTTCGCACGTTTCAATGCCAAGGTCTGCTCTTGCATGCTTTACTGCTCCCGGCGTGGCTGATATCTGCAACGCTAGCATGCTTTCGAGAACCGGTTCACAGCACGGCGTGCTGCGGCTCCCGGCTGGCCCAGGCATGCGCTGCGGCCTGCTGCGCGGCGGCAGTGCCCGGCTCCAGCCTGGCGCGCTGCGCCAGGATGGCGGCACTGAGGCTGGCATGCAGCGGCGTGGTGTCGCCGCTGTGCCGGGCCAGGAACTGGTCCTGCTCGGCCGGCGACAGCAACGCCGCCGCGGCCTGGACATCGTCCACCAGGTCATGGCGGTAGTTGTTCCGGTTCTGCTCGATGAAGGCCAGCGCGTGGCGCAATGCATCGGCCTTGGCCCGCGCCACCCGGTCAGCGCCGGCATGGAAAGAACCAATCCCCAGATCGCCATGGAAGACCGGCATCGCATGCAGCCCTGCCGCATGGACTTTGCGCAGGTCCGCATTCTGCACGTCCTGAAAATTCGGATTGCCGGACAGCCAGGTGACGACAGGATGGACCGACTGCGTGCGCTGGTGCGGCGGCCCGTGCATCGCGGCATAGGCCTTGCCACCGTCCTCGAAGACCATCACCAGGGTGCGGACCCGCGCGTCTTCCAGGGCTTGGCCGCTCAGGCCCTGGAAGACCGCTTCGGACGGCACATTGCTGCCCACCCCGCCATCCGTCCAGCGCTGCTCCTGCCCGTCGAGCCGGATTTTCACGTCCGAGAACAGCCTGGGAATGCCCATGGAAATGCGCCCCGCCAAAGCCAGCGCCAGATCGGGGGAGGTCTGGTGGGAGAAATACGCCAGGCGCTTTTCGGACTGGTTCCAGCCGGTCACCACCAAATCCTTGAAGTGCTGCGGAGCGAGCTGGCGCAACAGGTGCAGATCGCCGAAAGTGAGCATCTGGTCGGTGCGCGGCGCGGAAAAATCCGGCCGGCGCAGCAGGTCCACGCGCTGCTGCTGCTGGGGCGTGAGCCGCGCCCATTGCGGCTGCTGCGTGATCTGTGCCCAATGCTCTTCGAGGTAGCTTGCGGCCGACTGGGCCACCATCCGGTCCAGGGTCTGCAGCGCCGCACCCGCATCAAAACCCAGGAATCCCAGCTTCACGCCAGGGTAGCTGCGCGCGAAGTCCGGTGGCGTGGTCAGCAGCGACAATAAATCCGTGCCGTTCAGCTTCTGCTGAAAAGCTTTGGCGGAGATGCCGCAGGCCAGCAGGATCGCCGTCATGGCGCCGACCGAAGTGCCCACCACCTGCTTGACTTCCGACAACAGCCCCAGGTTCTCCAACGCGCGCAACGCAGGCGCATTCGCCACCCCGCGGGCACCGCCGCCGGACAGCACCAGGTTTTCTATCGCCGGCGCCGCGCGCAGCATCAAGATCTTGCCCGATCCCAGTGTCTGCACATGGGGCACGGGATCGAAAATCGTCTGTATCGCCAACGCCACCTCCTGGTGCCTGGCAACCACGGCCCTGGCCTGCGCCGCCGCCGCCTGGAACTGATCCCAGGACACCGTTTGCCGGGCGCTGCGGCCCATGGCGGCATGCACCGGGTACATGCTGTCGGCCACCACGTCGCTGACCATGGCCGCCGCGCGCGCTGCGAACTGCTGGCGCAGCGGCGGTGCCACCTGCGGACTGGCCTGGGCCATAGTCGCCATCAGCGATGCCTCCAGCGCCTGTTGCTGGTTGGTGAGTTGCGCCGGGCTCAGCATGCGCGGCGCGGCCGACGGCTGCGGATCGCGCCGTACCGCCGCGCCCTGCGACAGCCGCAGCGCGGCCTGCGTCCGGTCGTTGGTGATCGCCGCGGCATTCATGGCGGCGCTGCGCTATCGGCGCCCGACGGCGCGTCCTGCATGGCCATGGCGGCTGCCGCCGCGCGGATGCGGCGGGCCTGCTGCACGCTGTAGTCCAGCCAGACCAGCGGGGACGTCTGCGCCGCCCAGTCCGCATGCCAGCGGCTGATCAGCACGACGTGATCGCTGTCGTCCAGACTGCAGATGATTTGCCGCCCCTCCAGGGCCGCGCCATTGATGTACAGCAGCGCCGACACCAGGCTGCGGCGCAGCGGCCCGGCCAGCAGGGCCGCATCCCAGGCAAAGGCTTCGATCACCCAATGGTGGCTGTGTGGATGCAAGGCAATCCGCAAGGCCAGGTGGTCGTCCAGCAGCAGCTCCTGCGGCGCGATGCTGCCCGGTCGGCGGCCCGCATCCAGGGTCTGCATCTGGGCGCTGAACACCCGCGCGCAATCGCAGGTCGCGGCCCCGTGCCCCGAGTCCGCGGCAACAGGCGCGGCAGCCACACCGCTGGCCAGTGCATCGAGCTGGGCCTGCAGCACACGCAGATGCGCCTCCACCGCCGACGCCGTCAGCTGCGCGGGCACGCGCGGAAAGTCGCAATCCACCAGACTGACACCCTGGTCATCGCCCAGCCCGACCTGTTGCAGCCCCCAGCGGCTCGCATGGCCGACGCGCAACACGGCTTCCGCCAACCGCGCCCGCGCGCCCTCATCCAGCCTGTCGCAGGCGCAGCCCACGCCCAGCCGCCAGCGCTGCCGCTGGGCCAGAAAATGCAGCCCCAGGCGCCACTCGCCGTCCAGGGCGCAGTGCAGCGGCGCTGGCGTCGCGCGTTCCTGCGCAGCCGGGGCTGGTTGACTTTGCAGCACACGGCAAAGCTGCTGTGAAAGGTTGCCGAGATCGTTCATTTCCACGCTGCATGGTCACGCCCAGGCCCGCCCCGCGCAAGGCGCCTGGAAGCCTTCGCCGCGCCGGAAAAACGCCATGGCGCGCGTCGGCGCTGCGGCAATGGCTTGCCCCCGCGGGCCGGCTTTCTTTTCGCCAAGGGATGGGTTTCAGAATCGAGAATCCATCTCCGCCTAAACCCCAAGCCGCCCAGCGGCCTGCCTGGCTTATGGTCGTTGATGTACTCACCAATTCGGGAAAAGCAATGCTGTACCAAGCTGTGATGGCCCTGGGCCTCGGCGCCTTGTCTCTGTCTGCCCATGCCCAGTGGCCCAACCGACCCATCACCATCGTGGTGCCCGCGGCCGCAGGCGGCACGACCGATATCGCAGCCCGCGTGCTGGCCGAGAAAATGGGCCAGGACCTGGGCACCAGCATCGTGGTGGAAAACAAGGCCGGCGGTGGCGGCAGCATAGGCACGGCCCAGGTGGCGCGGGCCAAGCCCGATGGCTACAACCTGCTGATGGGCAACATCGGTCCGGTGGCGATCAACTTCAGCCTCTACAAAAAGCTCAGCTACAAGGCCAGCGACCTGCGCGGCATCACCAATGTGATCTCCGTGCCCAACATCCTCGTAGTCCACGCCGACTCCCCGGTGCGCAACGTGCAGGACCTGGTCAAGCTGGCGCACAGCCGCCCCCTGAATGTGGCCACTTCGGGCGTGGGCCAGTCGCCGCACATGTCTTCGGAAATGTTCCGCCAGAAGGCCGGCATCGACGTCAATCTGGTGCCCTTTCCCGGCGCTGCCCCGGCCGTGACGGCCTTGCTGGGCCAGCAGGTCGATTACATGATCGACAACCTGCCCAGCTCCATGCCCCACATCAAGGGCGGCAAGTTCCGCGCCCTGGCCATCACCAGTGCGGAGCGTTCCGCGCAGCTGCCCGACGTGCCGACCATGACCGAGGCCGGCATTCCCATGCAGGTGACGGCCTGGTTCGGCCTGCTGGCGCCCGCGGGCACGCCCGATGCCGTGGTCCAGCAGTTGCAGCAGTCGGCCCACAAGGCCATGCAGACGCCCGAAGTCCGCGCCAAATTCGCCGCCCTCGGCGGCGTGCCCGGCGGCGAGAGCCCGGCGCAATACGACCAGTTCATCGCCCAGGAGCGCCAGCGCTGGGCGGTGATCGTCAAGACCGCCGGGCTGTCCCTGGAATAAGGCCTGCCGCCCGGCCCCCGTTTCCCCTTTTCATGAGCGATTGCCTTCCCATGTCCGACGCCCTGACCTCTTTGCTGCAACAAGCTTTCGGCTCCTTGCCCGAACTCATTGCCCTGCAGTCCCGCCTGCGCCCCCAGCACCCGGCCCTGATCCTGGAAGACGAGCAGCTCGACTACGCCGCCCTGCACCAGGGCATGGAGCGCGTGGCCGGCAGCCTGCACCAGCAAGGCCTGCGGCCCGGCGACGTGATGGCCGTCTGCGCCAGCGCCTCCACTGCCTATGTGCTGGCCTATCTGGGCGCCCTGCGCGCCGGCGTGGTGATCGCGCCGCTGGCGCCTTCGGCGAGCGCCGAACACCTGAGCGCCATGCTGGCCAACTCCGGCGCCAAGCTGCTGCTGCGCGACCGGGCCACAGCCCTGGAATGGCCGCAGGCCGCCAGCGCCAGCCTCGCCTGCCTGGCCCTGGACGATGCGCCCGGGGCCGGCCAGCCCTGGTCACAGTGGCTGCAGGCCGGCACGCAGCCGGCACCGGCCATCGCGCCCCAGCCCGACTGGCCTTTCAACCTGATCTACTCCTCGGGCACCACCGGCGTGCCCAAGGGCATCGTGCAGTCCTGGGCCATGCGCTGGGCGCATGTGCAGCGCGCGGTGCACAACAACTACGGTCCGGACTGCGTGTCGCTGTGCGCCACCCCGCTGTACTCCAACACCACCCTGGTCGCGGCCCTGCCCACGCTGGCCCTGGGCGGCACGCTGGTGCTGATGCGCAAGTTCGATACGCTGCGCTACCTGCAACTGGCCCAGCAGCACCGCGCCACCCACACCATGCTGGTGCCGGTCCAGTACCAGCGGCTGATGGACCATGCGCAATTCGACAGCCACGACCTGTCGACGCTGCAGCACAAGTTCTGCACCAGCGCCCCGTTCAAGTCCGCGCTGAAAGCCGAAGTGCTGCGCCGCTGGCCGGGCCGGCTGATCGAGTACTA
The DNA here is from genome assembly GCA_023622805.1 of Pseudomonadota bacterium. Taxonomy (GTDB): domain Bacteria; phylum Pseudomonadota; class Gammaproteobacteria; order Burkholderiales; family Burkholderiaceae_C; genus Comamonas; species Comamonas bellezanensis. The sequence continues at coordinate 7,480 of JAMNYN010000751.1, forward strand.
CGGCCTGACCGAAGGCGGCGTGCGCTGCGAGCTGCACTGCCATCTGCATGCCGACAAGCTGCACACCGTGGGCAAGCCCGGCCCGGGCGCGCAGCTGCGCTTCATCGACGAGCAGGGCCGGGAAGTCCCCCCCGAGCAGGGCGGCGAAATCGTCGGCCACTCGGCCGGCATGATGAGCGGCTATTACGGTCTGCCGGAGAAGACGCGCGAAGCCGAATGGTGGGACGCGCAAGGCCTGCGCTTCATTCGCAGCGGCGATGTCGGTCGCATCGATGCCGACGGCTTTCTGGTGTTGGGCGACCGCATGAAGGACATGATCATCACCGGCGGCTTCAATGTCTATCCGTCGGACATCGAGTCCGTGCTGCAGCAGCACCCCGGCGTGCGCGAATGCGCGGTCATCGGCGTGCCCAGCCGCGCCTGGGGCGAAACCCCGGTGGCCTACGTGGTGGCGCAGCAGGACGTGGCGCCCGAGCAGTTGCAGGACTGGCTCAACGCCCGCATCGGCAAGACCCAGCGCCTGTCCGCCCTGCACCTGACCGATCAGCTGCCGCGCAGCGAAATCGGCAAGGTGCTCAAGCGCGAGCTGCGCCAGCAATTTCTCAGCAGCCACCCCAGCGGCACCCTGTAAACCGCCCCCCTTCTGGAGACCCACATGCCCCCTGTGATGAATCCCTTGCGCCGCGGCGCCCTGGCCGCTCTGGCCGTGGTCGGCAGCACCTGGCTGCTCTCGCCCGCCCTGGCACAGGACGGCGTCTGGCCGCAAAAGCCCATCCAGCTGGTGATTCCCTACCCGCCCGGCGGCAGCGCCGACCTGCTGGCGCGCCCCCTGGCCCTGCAATTGCAGCAGCAAATGGGCCGGCCCGTGCTGCTGGAATACAAGCCCGGCGCCGGCGGCACCATTGCCTCGCAGTACGTGGCCCGCTCCAAGCCCGATGGCTACACCGTGCTGATGGTGCTCGCCGCCCATGCCATCAACGACAGCCTCTATCCCAAGCTGCCCTACGACACGCGCAAGGACTTCATCCCGATTTCGCTGGTCGCCCATCTGCCCATGATCGTCGTGGGCAGCAACAAGCTCAAGGCGCGCAACATCGCCGAGCTGATCGCCGCCGCCAAGGCCAGCCCGGGCACCTTGACCTTCGGCTCGGCCGGCAACGGCAACACCGGCCATCTGGCGGGTGAATATTTCGGCAACATGGCCGGCGTCAAGATGACCCATGTGCCCTACAAGGGCAGCGCCGGCGTGGTCAATGCCATGCTGGCCGGCGACATCGATCTGAGCTTCGACAGCATCTCCACGTCCATCCCCCATGTGCGCAGCGGCAAGATGCACGCCCTGGCCGTGACCAGCCCCCAGCGCTCGCCGCTGGACGCCAGCATCCCCACCGTGAAGGAGCAAGGCCTGCCGGCTTTCGAAATCAACGGCTGGTATGCCATCCTGGGCCCGGCCGCCATGCCCGAGGCCGTGACCCGCAAGCTGAGCCAGGAGATCGCCATCTCGCTCAAGAACGCGCCGTTCAAGGCCCAGCTGGAAGCCAGCGGCTATGAACCCGTGGGCTCCACGCCCCAGGCCCTGGGCCGGCACATCGACGCCGAGATCCAGCGCTGGTCCAGCGTCGTGGCGGCCTCGGGCGCCAAGGTCGAGTAATCAGAGCGCCTGGCTGGGGCCGAAGAACTCGTAACGGGTCTGCGCCGCCGGCACGCCCAGCGTGCGCAGCAATTGCTGCACCGCCGCCATGAAGGGATGGGGCCCGCAGAAATAAGCGTCGACATCGCGCGACGCGGGCAGCCAGCGGCCCAGCTGCTCGGCGCCCAGGCGGCCCTGCACGCCCGCGGCCGCACCCGGCTCCTCATAGACGTAATGGCATTGCAGCTGCGGGTGCTTGAGCGCCAGCGCATCGATGCGCGCACGAAAGCCCTGAACTTCGGGCGTGCGAGCGCAGTGGATGAACACCACCGGGCGCGAGGTGCCCAGGGCCGAGGCCAGCATGGGCAAGGTGGGCGTGATGCCGACACCGCCGCTGATCAGCACCAACGGCTTGTCGCTGTCGGCCAGCGTGAAATGACCGGCCGGCGGGAAAATGTCGAGCACACCGCCTTCATGCACCGCGTCATGCAGGTGGCGCGACACCACGCCGCCCGCTTCGCGCTTGACGCTGATGCGCAGTTCGCGGCCGTTGGCCAGGGCCGACAGCGAATAGTTGCGGCGCTGCTCCGTGCCGTCGATCACGGCGCGCAGGCCGATGAACTGGCCGGGCAAATGGGCCATCACCGCGCCGCCATCCACGGGCGCCAGGTAGAACGAGGTGATTTCCGCGCTTTCCACCTGCTTGCGGGCCACGCGAAACGCGCGTGCGCCGCGCCAGCCGCCTTCGGCGCTGGCATTGCGGTCATAGGCCTGGGCTTCGGCGCCGATCAGGATGTCGGCCAGTTGCTGGTAGGCCGCGGCCCAGGCGGCGATCACGGCCTCGGTGGCGATCTCGGCGCCCAGCACTTCACGCATGGCCTGCAGCAGGCAGGCGCCGACGATGGGGTAGTGCTCGGGCTGCACCTGCAAGGCCACATGCTTGTTGATGATTTGCGCGGGCAGGTTGCCCAGGTTTTCCAGCTTGTCGATGTGCTTGGCGTACATCAGCACGCCAGGTTGCCCAGGTTTTCCAGCTTGTCGATGTGCTTGGCGTACATCAGCACGCTGAACGCCAGGGCCCGCGGCTGCGCACCGCTTTGCTGGTGGCTGCTGTTGAACAGCGCGCGCACTTCGGGGTGCTCGCCCAGCAGGCGCTGGTAGAAATGGGTGATCAGCGCTTCGCCGCCGGCTTCAAGCAAGGGGACGGTGGATTGGACGATGGCGCGTTGCTCTGCAGTCAGCATGGGAACTCCTGGAATGGCGGAAAAAGGGCATAGCCCGATGGCGTTGTCCGGTGCAAGCTGCGTGCCAGCCAACACCCCCAATTGAATCAATGACTTGGCGCTGAACGCGTCAATATGACCCACGTAAAATGGCGTCAATACGACAACAGATAGAGTCAAAATGACACCCGCCCTGAGCCTGCTGAACAGCCTGGTGCCGTTGGTCGCCGACCTCGCCGACGACCTGCCCGAGCGCGAGCGCTACCGCCGCCTGCTCGAAGCGCTGCGCGCCCTGCTGCCCTGCGATGCCGTGGCCTTGCTGCGCCTGCAAGGCCAGACGCTGGAGCCCGTGGCCATAGACGGCCTGAGCAACGACACGCTGGGCCGGCGCTTTCGCGTCGCCGAGCACCCGCGCCTGGCCCAGCTGCTGGCCCATGGCGAGGCGCTGCGTTTCGCGCCCGACAGCCCCCTGCCCGATCCCTACGACGGCCTGGTCGAACACGCGGGCCCGCTGGAAGTGCACGACTGCATGGGCTGCGCGCTGGTGGTGGGCGGCAATACCTGGGGCCTGCTGACGCTGGATGCGCTCATCCCCGGCCAGTTTGCCGATGCCGGTCATCTGCAGGCCTTGCAAGCCTTCAGCAACCTCGCGGCCGCCACCGTGGCCGCCGCCGAGCGCATGCGCCAGCTGGCGCAAAGCGCCCAGGACGAGCAGTTGCGCGCCGAAAGCTACCGCCAGGCCGCCCTGCCCGCGGATGCGCGCCGGCCGCTGCTGGGCCAGAGCCCGGCCTTCAGGCAACTGCAAAAAGACATAGCGCTGGTCGCGCCCAGCGAGCTCAACGTGCTGATCACCGGCGAGACCGGCGTCGGCAAGGAGCTCGTGGCCCAGGCCGTGCATGCCCAGTCACGGCGCGCGGGCCGGCCGCTGGTCAGCGTCAATTGCGCCGCCCTGCCCGACACGCTGGTGGAAAGCGAGCTGTTCGGCCATGTGCGCGGCGCGTTCACCGGCGCCGTGGGCGAGCGCCAGGGCCAGTTCGAGCGCGCCCATGGCGGCACGCTGTTTCTC
>JAMNYN010000567.1 GCA_023622805.1 Pseudomonadota bacterium
CACGGATAACCCGAAAGTGCGCCAGCGCGTGGTGTGCGCGGGCAATCCGCCCACAGAGCCCGAGGGCGAGTGGGTGAAGCGCTACTGGGCGGCCTGGCTCGATCCCCAGCATGTGAACCCAGCCAAGCCTGGCGAGCTGCGCTGGTACGTCACCAACGAAAAAGGCGAAGACGAGGAAGTGCCCGGGCCCGACGCCGTAATGGTCGGTACCGAACTGATGGTGCCCAAGAGCCGCACTTTCATTCCCTCCAGCGTCGACGACAACCTGTTTCTGATCACCACCGGCTACAAGGCCACGCTGCAGGCCCTGCCCGAGCCCCTGCGCTCGCAGATGCTGCGCGGCGACTTCAGCGCCGGCGCGGCCGACCCTGCCTGGCAGCTCATCCCCACCGAGTGGGTGAAGGCGGCGCAGGTACGTTGGGTGAAGCCCTTGAACAAGGGGCCGATGACCTGCGTCGGGCTCGACCCTTCCCGCGGCGGCCAGGACAAGACCTCGGCCGCGCGTCGGCACGCCAATTGGTTCGACGAGATCGAGACAGCACCTGGCATCGTCACCAAGGACGGGCCCACGGCGGCCGCCTTTATCGCGCCGCTGATCCGCGACGGCGCGGTGGTGTGCATCGACTCCATCGGCATCGGTTCCAGCGCGCTGGACTTCATTCGCGGCCTGGGCCTGCACGTCCATCCTGTCGTTGGCTCTGAAGGCAGCGACGAGATGGACAAGGCCGGGCAACTGCGCTTTCGCAACAAGCGCGCCGAGATGTACTGGCGCCTGCGCGAGGCGCTGGACCCCACGAACCCGAACCCGGTATCGCTGCCCCCCGACCAGGAGCTGCTGGGCGACCTGACGGCCGTTCGCTACAAGGTCGTGACCCTGGGGGCGCGCGCGGCAATTCAGATCCGCAGCAAGGATGAAATTCGCGAGGTCCTGGGCCGCAGCCCGGACAAAGGCGATTCCGTGGCCATGACCTTCGTGGCCGACATTCCCCAGCCGGAGCCCAAGCCGCGCCCCAAGAGCTGGCGTGACCGCCTTCGGGACAAGGACAGCAACAACGGCAGCTCATGGCTGACCGCAGAACCATGACCACCACCATCACCACCATGGGCGACGACGCCGCGCGCTCCAACTGGCAGCGTTATCAATACGGCAAGGACCGTGGGCACCTGGACTACCTGCCGCACGCAGCGCGCTGCGAGGACATGTACCTGGGTGGCGGCCGCCAGTGGCCTGCCGCAGTGCGCGCGCAGCTCGAGCGCGAAGGGCGGCCCGCCATCGAGTTCAACCAGATCAAGCCGTCGATCAACAGCGCGATTGGCTACCAGATCCAGAACCGCATGGACATCGCGTTCAAACCGCGCGGCGGCGAGGCGGACCTGGACAAGGCCACGATCCTGTCCAAGGTGGCCATGCAGGTGGCCGATCTGTCGAATCTGCACTGGCATGAGACGCAGGTGTTCAGCGATGGCGTGATCCAGCAGCGCGGCTACTTCGACGTGCGCATGTGCTTCGACAGCAACATCAAGGGCGAGATCGTGGTGGGCACATTGGACCCGCTGGACGTGATCCCCGACCCGGATGCCAAGAGCTATGACTCCGACCAATGGGGCGACGTGATCATCACGCGATGGCTGACGCTGGACGAAATCGAGCAGCTCTTCGGCAAGGCCGCGCGCGAGAAGGCGCAGGACAGCAATGACGGCGGGCGCGACTTCGGCGACATGGACGACGAGGTGCAGCGCAACAAGTTCGCCACCCGCGACGGCACCGCGGTCTTCGACGCCCTGGCCAGGAAGGAAGACGGGCTGGAGCGGTATCGGGTGATCGACCGGCAGCGCTTCGTTCATGAGATGACCCTGTGCATGGTCTGGCCCGGCAGCGGCGACATCGTGGTGGAGGCCACCATGGCGGCGGACTCCATCGCCGACGCTCTGGCCAATGGCGCGGTACGGGCGAAGCGCATGCGTCGGCGCGTGAAGTGGACCGTGACCACCTTTACCGCCACCCTGCACGACACCTACAGCCCCTATGAGCACTTCACGGTGGTGCCGTACTTCGCCTACTTCCGCCGCGGCAAGACCGTAGGCATGGTGGACGACGCCATCGGCCCGCAGGAGGCGCTGAACAAGGCGGTGAGCCAGTACGTGCATGTGGTCAACACCGCGGCGAACAGCGGCTGGATTGTGCAGCAGGACTCGCTGACCAACATGACGTTGTCGGAGCTGCAGCGCGAGGGCGCCAGAACGGGCCTGGTGGTCGAGTTCAAGAAGGGCTCCACGGCGCCTACGAAGATCCAGCCCAACCAGATTCCCACGGGCGTGGACCGCATCATCGACCGCGCAGACAAGGCGCTCAAGGATGTGACGGTGCCTGAGGCCATGCGCGGCCAGCAGGGGCCGGAGACCTCGGGCGTGGCCATCCAGTCCAAGCAGTTCGCGGCCCAGCAGCAGCTGGCCGTGCCGCTGGACAACCTTGCATACACCCGCCAGCTGCTGGCCACCCGGATTCTCAAGCTGATCCAGCGCTACTACGACAGCCATCGCGTGTTCCGCATCACAGAGACGGACCCGATGACGGGCAAGCCGACCGACCAGCGGTTGGAGATCAACCAGTTCGACCCCAACACCGGCACCTACCTCAACGATGTGACCATCGGCACCTACGACGTGGTGATCTCCGAGCAGCCCATGCAGGTCACGTTCGAGAACAGCCAGTTCCAGCAAGCGCTGGAGATGCGCAAGGCGGGTGTGGCCATCCCTGACGCGACGGTCATTCGCTACTCCAACCTGGCCGACAAGCACGAGATCCTGGGCAGCATGCAGGGCCAGCAGCCACCGGCCGATCCGACGCTGGAAGCGCGCGCTCGCCTCATCGAGGCCCAGGCCCGCAAGACCGATGCCCAAGCCACCGACGTGAAGGTGAAGACCCAGTACAGCAGCGTGCAGACCGCGCAGGTGATCGCACAGACGCCGGCCACTGCATCGCTGGCAGACGGGCTCTTGAAGTCCGCGGGCTATGTCGACCAGGACGCGGCGCCTATCGTTCCTGAAGCACCTGCAGGCCTGCCCAGCGTGGACCTGCCGCAAAACACCGACCCGCTCACCCCGGCCAGCCCGGCCCTGGGCGCGAGCGATGGAATTGAAACCCTGGCCGCAGACGGCCTGCAATCTTGAAGGAGAACCACACCATGACGACAGCCACAGACGCGACTCAACTGCCTGCAGCCGGTACCGAAGGCGACGACGACAAGGGAGGCGCGGCGCTCGACCTGGGCCATGAGGTAACGCCCAAGCTGCCGGGCGCAGCCGCAGCCGCAACCACCGCAGCCGTGGCGCCGGCCGCCGAAGCCGAGGAAGAGGGCGGCAAGGGCGGCAACGGGATTCCGCGGGCCCGCATGAACGAAGTCGTTCGCCAGCGCGAGGCAGCCCAAGCGGAAGCGGCCGAGCTGCGGCGTGAGAACGAGCGCCTGCGCGCGGTGGCTCAGGGCGGCGCGGCTCCAACCCCTGCCGCGGCGCCGGCGGCCAAAGCCTTCGATGTTGAGGCCGCAGAAGAACAGTTCATTCAGGCTTTGATGGATGGGGATGTGAAGGTGGCGGCCGCGCTGCGCGGGAAGATCAACGCACATATCGAGGACGCGGCGCTTTCGCGCTTCACCGAGGCTACCTCCAGCCAGCAAGCGGCGACCCAGGCAGAGGCTGCGGTCGATCAGCTTTTGCAGGCCTATCCCTGGTTGGACGAGCCCGAAGGCGCGGAGGCGCTGGAACTGATCGAAGCATCGGTGGCGCTGAAGATGAGCCGCGGCACCCCGCGCCATCAAGCCCTCGCCGAGGCTACCAATGCCATCGCGCCGCGCTTCGTGCCGGACGGTCACCCCAGTAGGGGGTTGCCAGCGAAGCAGGGGGCTGTCGATACTCGCACTGAGCGAGCGGATCAACGGGGCGCGGCGGACTCTCTGCTGCAGCCCGCCGCCGTTCAGGCAGGCATGGGCAATCGCGCCACCCCAGCGAAGGTAGATGCCACCCGGCTGACGGACGACGAGTACATGGCCCTGCCGGAGGCTGAACGCAAGCGCTTGCGCGGCGACTGAGCCTCCACCTGGCCGGCAAGGATTCACCCACCTTGCCGGCGTCACTCCCGGGTTGTCGCCCCATGGCTGGCGTTAAACGGCCTGGCGCTCTTGGCCGCATGTAGCCATGTTTTCCGCAGCAGGGCAGCGTCATGTCCCGACAAGTGAATCTTTTTGGAGCATGGCATGGAAACGAATTTTGCTGAACTGACCCCAGTACAGAAGCTGAATTGGTCGCGCGAGACCTGGAGCGCGGCGCGCGACCAGATGTTCATCAACCGGTTCACCGGCAAGGGCGACAACAACGTCGTCCACCGTATCACCGAACTGACCAAGACCGAGAAGGGCGAGCAATGCCTGTTCCAGCTGGTGGCTGACCTGGTGGGCGATGGCGTGATCGGCGATAGCGAGCGCGAGGGCAATGAAGAGTCCATGCAGTCGTACAGCCAGATCATCACCATCGACCAGCTGAGCCACGGTGTGAAGAACAAGGGCAAGATGGCCGACCAGCGCACGGTGATCAACTTCCGCGAAAAGGGCCGCGACAACCTGTCGTACTGGCTGGCCAACCGCTGCGACCAGCTGGCGTTTCTGACGCTGTCCGGCATGGACTATGGCTTCAACAATGACGGCTCGCAGCGTGTGGGCTCGCCTTTCCCGAATCTGGCCTTCGCCGGCGACGTGTCTGCGCCCTCGGCCAAGCGCTCGCTGATGTGGGATGGCACCTCGCTGCAGACCTCGAACACGGGCAGCATCACCACGGCCTTCGTGCCCAAGTACACGATGATCGTGGACCTGATCGCCTATGCGAAGGAACATCGCGTCAAGCCGCTGATGGCTGGCGGCAAACCGTACTACGTACTGTTCCTGCAGCCCGGCTCCTTGGCTGCGTTGAAGAAGGATCCCGATTACCAGCGCGCGGTCGTGGCTGTGGCCACCAAGGGCGGCATGGATTCGCCCTGGTTCAGCGGGGCGACGGTGACTGTGGACGGCGCGGTGCTGCACGAGCACAACCTCGTGTACCACACCAAAGGCGCGGCGGCCGGTGCCAAGTGGGGCGCCGGTGGCAACGTCAACGGCACGCGCTCGCTGCTGTGTGGCGCTCAGGCCCTGGGCATGGCGGACTTGGGTGCCGGTGACTGGGCGGAAAAGCTCTTCCAGTACGGCTCGCAGGTGGGCCTGAACATCGACAAGATCCTGGGCTTCCTCAAGCCGAAGTTCATGTCGATCTACGACAAGTCTGTTGAAGACTTCGGCGTCATCTCTGTCGACCACTACCTGCAGTAAGCGGCGCCCCGGGCGGGGCCTGCGCGGCTCCGTCCTTCCTATTTCCCTGATGTTGAAGGAATCATCATGCCTATCAAGAAACTCTCCGGCCGCCAGGAAGTCATCGCGGCCACCGCCGACTTCAAGTTCTCCGACCTGGTCAGCGGCGCCTATGCGCCAGCCGTGGGCCTGCCCGGCGGCGCCATCGTTGTGGGCGGCCACCTGGCCATCACCGAGATCTTCAATTCGGCGACCGACGACAAGTTCTCCATTGGTGACCAGGCGGGCAGCGACGCTGCCGTCAAGACCACCTATGCCGCGCTGTCGGCCGATATCGCGGCGCCTGGCGCCGTGGCCATCGTGCCCACCGGCAAGAAGTACGCCCAACCCGGCTCTGTCGGCGTGGCCTGGACGGGCACAGGCGCTGCCCCGACGGCCGGCGCGGGACGCCTGACGGTGCTCTACATCGTGGACGGTCGCGCGGCCTTCAGCCACGGCTGAACTCTTCTCCTTCGGCAGCCATGAGGCTGCTTTTGCCCGGCGGTCTCACGGCTACCGGGCCTTTTCTCAAGGACATCCTCATGAAATTCCGCTCCCCCACCAACGATCCGTTGCACATCGCGCTGACCACCGGCCACACTGCTGTCGTGTCGGCAGAAGGCACCGAGCTTGCGCCCATGTTCCACCGCGAGGCGGTCGCGCGCGGCGCGGTGCCCGTCGATTCGACCGTGGCCAGCATGGACCTGCAGACGCAAATGCTGGCCCGCCACCTGGCGATCAAGGACGCGCTGGACGCGATGCTCAACGGCGCCGACAAGGACGACTTCACAGCCGACGGCAAGCCCAATCTGACCCGCCTGAAGTCCAAGGCGGGCTTTGCCGCGACGCGCGAAGAGGTTGATGCCATCTTCGCCGAGCTGGCCAAGGCGGAGTAAGCCGCCATGAACGTCGCCGACTTCATTGCCGCGTTCAGGGGCGAGCTGGCTGATACCGCTGAGCCGCATTTCTGGAGCGATGAGGAAATCGTCGCCTACCTGAACGAGGCAGTGCAGGAGGCGTGTGAGCGTGCGTTTCTCATCGAGGACCGCAGCACCCCGGCCGTCTGCGCGATCACCCTGCAGCCCGGGGTGGACACTTACAGCCTGCATGCGTCGGTCTTCCAGATCAAGCGCCTGACCTTCCAGGGTAGGCCGCTGGAGGAGACCAGCGTGGAGGCCCTGGACGAGGGCTCTCCTGGCTGGGAAACCCGCCAAGGGCAGCCGCGCGGCTTCATCTTCGAGCAGACCAGCGGCGTTCAGGCGGCGCGCGTGCGCCTGGTGCCCACGCCGAACCAGGCCGGCACCATCGCCTTGACTGTGTACCGCGGCGCGCTCAAGCCGCTGAACTCGGGCCAGGACACGATCAAGCCCGAGATCCATGAGCGCTATCACGCCCGCCTCAAGGACTGGGTCTACCGCTGCGCCTACCTCAAGCAGGACGTGGAGGCGCTGGACAAGTCCCGGGCCACTGAGTTCGAGGCGCAGTTCACGCAATCGTTTGGCGAGCGGCCAGACGCCAATGTGCAGCGCAAGCAGCGGGATCGCTCCCCGCCGGTGGTGCGCTGCAGCTGGTAACCAGAGCTCCAGCGGCGAGCGCACCAGTGCCCCCTCTGGGGTTTCCAGTTCCGCTTCTTTGTTGGGAGACTGCCTCGAGTAACTATCGAGAGGTCTCTCATGGCGCAAGCACAATCCCCAGCCGCGCGGCGGCTCCTCGCAACCCGGCCGGCGCCGCAGCCCTCCCGGGGCAGAGGCCACGTCCGTGGTCCTGGCACTGCAACATCCGATTCCATTGATGCGAAGCTGTCGGATGGCGAATTCGTGCTGCCGACAGACACAGTGCGCAAGGTGGGCGTCAAGAGCCTGCGTGACCTGGTGGCCGCCACACATGAACCCAGTGGGAACCCACCGCGCCGCGGGCACTTCGCCGATGGCGGTATGCCAGGAGACGAGGCGAACAAGCGGCCTAACAGCTTCGGCGACGCAGCGGCAGCGGCGAGCAACCCGGGCGTGACGCAGGTAGGTGCCGCACCCCCTGTGCCGGTCGCCAGCCCAGATCCTGCGCCTGCCGCGACGGTGGCCAACATCCCGCAGCCGGCGCAACAGCCGGTGCCGGCCGGCGGCAATTCCTTCGGCGATGCTGCGGCTGCCGCGCGAGACCCCTCCGTGGCCCAGGTGCCTGCAGGCTTGCAGGACGCGCGCACGCGCTTGCTGGGCCCGAGCGCCATCCCCACAGACGGCCCGAAGGCTCCGGCGCCCGATGGCTCGCAGGACCGCTGGGCGAATAGCGAGCTGGGCCGCAATGTGACCAACTCGCTCGCGGCCTTGCCGGGCGTGGCCGGCGCCTTGCCCGCAGTCGTCAAAACAGGCGGCGCGATCAGCTCGGGGGTCAGCGCCGCCTCCCGACTGCTCAATGCGGGAACGGGCGTTGCCTTCGCCGGGCCCGGGCCCGCGCCGGCATCCGCGGCCGCATCATCCAGCCCGTTCTCTCCAAACGCTGAAGCGGGTGCTGGCCGGGGAATGATCAATCCGCCGGCAGTGGACCCGAGCGCGGCCAAGCCGGTAGCGGCCGAACGCTCGCCGGTGGGTGACACCGTGCACTTCGGCCCGCGAACCAGCAGCGATGTCACCAGGGACGGCAACAGCTATTCCGGGGCCAACGTTGCGGGCGACATCACGATCAACGGCCAGGCGCCGCGCAACGGCGGGCGAATCAGTGCGCAAAACATGAATGCTGCCGACAACCTGGCGGCGGCACAGCGCTCGCCTGTCGGCATGTCGGTAGATCAGGCTCAGCGCCAGGGCCTGATCGGCGAGCGCGTCGGGTACAACCCCGCGTATGACCAGCGGCTGACAGGGGTGGGCGATAACCTGGCCGCGAGCCAGGAGCAGGGTGCGCGGGGGCGGCTGATGGCCGCTGGCGCGCAACAGCCGGGGTTTACCGGCGTGATCGGCCAGCAGGCAGGTGTCGGCAACATGTGGGGCCGTAGCCCGGAGCAGCAGCGCCGGGACGCTGAAGTGCAGGCCAGCTCGATTCACCGGCCCACAGCGGCAAGAGGGGGCGCTGCACTCAAGGCTATGGAGGACCGCGCGCTGGAGACCGTCCGCGGGGATGCGGCATTCCAACGTGAAGGACTGCAGCAGGCTGGCGCCACGCAGCGCACAGGCATGCAGGAGCAGGGCGGGACAGCGCGGGCGCGTCTCCTGGAGACCGGCAGAAATGATCGGTTCGGGCAGGAGCAGGGCCTGGCGCGGGACAGGTTCGGCCAGGAGCAGACGGCGGCCGGCTATCAGAACCGCAGCGCGCAGCGTATCGAGAAGGCGCAGCAGGACTTGGAAGCCGCAGGGGATGACCCGGTGAAGTCGGGTGCCGCGCGCCAGCGCTTGCTGGGCCTCATGGGTAAGACGGATGACGCCCGCTGGAAAGGCATTGCCTTGCAGGGCTCGACGGATGCTTTGGGCAATAAGACCGGGGGGGTCTTGGCCGCGGTGAACGAGCGCACAGGGGATATACGCCAAATTGACCAGCGGCCCACGCAATCCACCGCTCCCGCCGATGGAACCCGCGTGCGGGGCAGGGATGGGCTGTTCTATGTCGTGCGCAACGGTCAGCCCATCTTGGAGCGATAACTCATGAATAAAGTGAATTGGGGCGATTTCACGCCCGTGGACAGCGATGCTGCTGTGGGTGCTGGCCCGACCGACTGGTCGCAGTTTGAAGAGGTCAAGTCGGCTGAGCCCGGTTTCATTCCCACCATCAAGCGCACGGCCGGGCAGATGCTCACGACCGCGGCCACGGCCGCCGAGGATGTGACTGGGCCGAATGCTGTGACGAAGGCGATTCAGGAGACAGGGCAGGGGATCATCGACCGCAATCCGGCTGGCATCAAGAGCCTGCGTGATTTGGTGGATCGCCCCTGGCTGGCCGTGAAGGAGTCGGTGGGGCAGTTCGCTCCGCAGATTGGCGCGGCGGCGGCCGGCGGCCTTGCCGGCGCGCGAGCTGGTGGTGCGATTGCCGGCCCAGCCGGTGCCGTGGCCGGCGGGGCTGTCGGCAGCTTGCTGCCCATCTTCACCCAGGAATATGGCGGCATCCGTCAGGAGCAGCAGGCATCCGGCCAAGAGGACAAGGGGCGCGCGCTGGCGGCGGCCATTCCTGCGACCGCGTTGGAGCGCGTGGGCATGGGCAGTGCTCTCAAGGTGCTCAAGGGCAGCCCGATTGGCGCGGGCTCCATCCTTAAGGAGGCGGGCAAGGGCGTGCTCAAGGAGGGCGCGACCGAAGGCGCCCAGAACGTGATCGAGCAGTGGGGCGCATTCAAGGACCCGATGACCGGTGAGAGCTTGGAAGATACGGCGCTGGCCGCTGTGATGGGCGGGATTGGTGGGGGCGTGATGGGCGGTGCCTCCGGGGCAGTTGATTTGTCCCGTCAGCGCGCCAAGCAGAGTGCGGCTGCGGCACCTGGTGCTGCAGATCCGAATGCTGCCGACGGCGCGGGCGTGAATGCTCCCGATTCAGGGCTCTTGCCTGCCGGGCCAGAGTCGCAGGCGCTCAATGCGGATGCGAACGGCAATGTCGGTCCAACGCCGAATGAAGTGCCGGCGGCACCTGAGATCGATCCCACGGCCGGGCCCATGTCGAAGGCTGCGTCCAAGGTCGGCAATCCGGCCCTGGCCGCGGAGCAGTTGTCTGCCGATGAAGTGCGGGCGTTCAATAACGCATACCGCCGTGATGTGCCCGACCCTCTCGAGGCGCT
>JAMNYN010000152.1 GCA_023622805.1 Pseudomonadota bacterium
ACCACAGGGCGCGAACCCGTGGCGACGATGCAGGTGGCCGCGGCGATCTGTTGCTCGCCCACCTGCAGCAGCCCTGGCGCGATGAAGCGGGCTTCGCCCATGATCAGGCAGTCGCCGGCGGCCTTGCGCGTGCGCTCGGCCGCACCATTGGCCAAGCTGTCACGCGTCTGGCGCGCGTGCGCCCACAAGGCCTGCGGCCCTTCGGCGGACAGCAAGGCGCCGGCGGGCAACTGCCTGGCCGTGGCCCAGCGCATGCCCGCATGCAAGACGGCCTTGGACGGCATGCAACCCACGCGGGCGCAAGTCGTTCCCAGTGGCCCTCGGTCGATCAGCACCACGTTCTTGCCGGCCGCCTTCAGGGCGTGAAAGGCCGCCATGCCTGCCGTGCCCGCTCCGATGACGGCCACATCCACTGTGATTTTCTGCATTCCAATATCCTGTTGCTGAGGTCAAAAAAGGGGGGCGGGCCGGCGCCCATTCACTGCCCGATGCTGCGCAGCAGCATCATGGCCGCGACGCAGACGCAGGCCACGGCAAACAGCCGCTGCATCACCGAGGCAGACAGGCGCGGCGCAAGCCGGCGGCCGGCGAGCATGCCGGCGATCGCCGCCAGGGCGAACACTGCGCCCGGGACGCTGACCGACATGCCCTGGCTCCAGGCGACGGAAATCGTGACGCCCGACAGCAGCGCAATCACCAGCAAGGAAGTCGAGACAATGCTGTGCATGCGCAGTTCACTGAAATAGGCCAGGGCCGGCACGATGATGAAGCCGCCGCCCACGCCCAGCATGCCGGTGAACAGGCCGGAGACCACGCCCACCGCGGCCAGCGTGGCGGCGGTGCGCAGGTTCCAGACCAGGCGCCCCGTGTCTTGCGAGACCTTGCAGACTTTCGTGTGCAGCAGCGCTGCTTGCGCGTCCGCAGCGGCGGATCGAGATGACTGGTACATGCGATAGGCGGCCACCAGCATCACGGCCACGAACAGGCCGTTGAGCCACTGGGCGGGCAGGCGGTGCGCGAGGTGCATGCCCAGCGGCGCGGTCAAGGCGCCGGCAGCGGCCAGAACCATGGCGGCCTTGTAGCGAACAATGCCCTGGCGCAGGCCTTGCACGGCCCCCACGCCCGCGGCCATGCCTACGGCCAGCAAGGCCAGGGGGGCGGCGCTTTGCAAGTCCATTCCCAGGCCGAAGACCAGTGCTGGCACCGCAAAGATGCCGCCGCCGGCACCGGTCAGCCCCAGCACCGCGCCGATCAGCAGGCCCAGCAGCCCGCCCGTCAGCATGGCGCCCGCCTGCTGTTCACGGCACCAGGCCAAAACCCTAGGATTCCCTCGATTCTGTGATGCGTTGACAAACTCTGTCCTCCCGTTGGCCCCCAGAGTGCCAGCCTTTGATTAAGCGAAACTTAAGCCCGCATTCCGCCCGCGGGCAGCCCGGAATCGGGCGTTAACATGGCTTCTTTGGGCAAGACAGGGCGGAGTCGGGATGCGGGTATTACTGGTCGAGGACGATGAGCTGATCGGCAAAGGCATAGTCGCCGGCCTGCGCAGGCAGGGCATTGCGGTGCAGCACGTGGGCACGGCCGCGCAAGCCCAGGCGGCGCAGATGGAAGAGCTGTTCGACGCCATGGTGCTCGACCTCGGGCTGCCGGATTGCGACGGCCTCGAACTGTTGGAGGTGGTGCGCGCCTTCGAGCCGGGCATGCCGGTGCTCATCCTGTCGGCGCGGGACTCCGTGGAGCACAGGCTCCAGGGCCTGCACAGCGGCGCCGACGACTATCTGGTCAAGCCTTTCGACTTGCGCGAGCTGGCGGCGCGCCTGCATGCCCTGGTCCGGCGCACGCAGGGCCGTGCGGGCCACAGCATCACGGCCGGCCCGCTGCGGCTTGCGCCCGAGAGCGGCCAGGCTTGGCTGCACGGGGAGGCCGTGACGCTGTCGCGGCGCGAGATGGACCTGCTGGCCCATCTGGCCGCTGCCAAAGGCGGATGGATCTTGCCCGAGCGCTTGAACGAGCGCCTTTACGGGCTCAACGAGGCAGTGGTGAGCAACGCGCTCAACGTCCACATCCACAACATCC
>JAMNYN010000285.1 GCA_023622805.1 Pseudomonadota bacterium
ACCATTTCAAGGCGGTCAACGATGCCTGGGGGCACGCTGCCGGCGACCGGGTGTTGCAGATCGTGGGGCAGACCCTGCAGCAGCAGGTGAGGGAGGATGATCTGGTGGCCCGCTTTGGTGGCGAGGAGTTTGTCGTGCTGCTGCGCTGCGCCAATGTGTCGGACGCCGCAGGCGTGGCAGAGCGCATGCGGCGGCAGCTTGCTCAAACCCATTGCCATGCCATCAAGGGCGCGGTCACGGCCAGTTTCGGCGTGGCCTGGGTGCTTTCCTTCCAGGATTTGTCGCAAGCGCTGGAACGTGCCGATGGCTTGCTCTACCAGGCCAAGAAATCGGGGCGCAATCAGGTGGTGTACGACGTCCAGGCGATTGGCCGTCTTTGAGTGGAGGCCGCATCCCGGCGCCAGTCTTGCGGGTCAGGCAATGGCCGGGAAGTCCAGGGTCGTATCGTTGATGCGGTTGACCAGGTTGGTGAAGGTGATCGATGAGATCACGAGTGCGATTTCTATCACCTGGCGCTCGCTGTAGCCGGCCGTTCGCAGGGCTTGCAGCGCGGCGGCAGGCAGGGTGCCGCGTGTGGTGACCAACTGGTGGACGAAGTGCACCAAGGCATCCCGCTTGGCGTCGCCGGTCGAGGCGTTGGCCCGAATCTGTTTCATGGCCTCTGGCGTGAGCCCGGCGAGCTTGCCCATGAGCGTGTGCGCGGCCAGACAGTAGTCGCAACCCGCGGCTTCGCTGACCGCCAGCTTGATGGCTTCGATATCGCTTTTCGACAGCGAACCCTTGGCGATCGTCGCTTCCGTGACGAGCATGCTGGCCAGTGCATCCGGGCTGTGACTGCCTATCGTGGCATAGGCGTTGGGCACCTTGCCAGCCGCTTTCTTGATATTGCCGAACAGTTCGGCGGCGGCACCGGTCGCATCGGCGGGCTGGATCATGGAAAGACGTGACATGGCTGAGCTCCTTGGATAAAGGGGGGGCAACAAGCGCCTTGCAGCGGGTGTGAAAGAATACGCCAGCGCTCCAGATTTCCCTATTCTGCTGGAGCCTATTTTCATGCGCCGTGGTTTGTCGTGGCGGTTCTGATTCATCCGTGGCCATGTAGAAAATGACGCCTGCCAGGCGGCCGTTGCACTTTGCGCCGCCTCGGCGGCGCATCGCCAGTCTTCCCTGCCTTCACCGTGCCTGCTGATCAATATTTCGCGCTGATTGTGCCGGTGTGCTCCTTGCTGCTGGGCACGGCATTGATTGCCTGCTGGACGGCCATGCGCGAGCAGCGCTATCTGCTGTGGATTGCTGCGGGCTATATCGTGCCGGCCTTTCCTTTGGCGGCGCAAAGCCTGATGGGCAATGCGCAGCTGGCGGACTGGGCGGTCCTCGCGGGCGGCTTTTATCTGGCGGGTGCCTGGGCGATTTCACGGGGCATGGCCGTCCGCTATGGGGGCAGGGCGCATCCCGGGCTGGCGGCGGGGATGGCGGCTGTCACGCTGGCACTGCTTTACTACTACTCCCAGGTATCTGACCAGCTGTGGCTGCGCATGCTGATCCTCAACGCGGGCATGTTTGGGCTCCAGGTGCTGCCGGTTCGCAGCATTCTTCGCGTGGCGGCCTTCAGCCATCGCCTGGAGTGCTGGCTGTGGGGCAGTTATCTGCTGTTGATCGCATACGCCTTGATCCGCACCATGGTGGTCGCCGCTTTGCTGCCGGCGGCGCATGGCGATGAGCTGACGCGTTCGGGCTGGTGGGTTCTGATGCTGGCCGCGAACATGGTGATCAGCCTGGGCTACCTGCTCATCCTGCTGGCCTGCACGGTGCGGGAGACTCTGCAGACCTTGCGCAACGAGCGCGACCGCGATGCATTGACCGGTCTATTGAACCGGCGCTCCTTTGTGGAGTTTGCGCAGCAGCGCCTGCGCGGCCCCAAGTCGCCGGGCTGGGCGCTGCTGGTGTGCGATGTCGACCATTTCAAGGCGGTCAACGATGCCTGGGGGCACGCTGCCGGCGACCGGGTGTTGCAGATCGTGGGGCAGACCCTGCAGCAGCAGGTGAGGGAGGATGATCTGGTGGCCCGCTGAGGGAGGATGATCTGGTGGCCCGCTATGGTGGCGAGGAGTTTGTCGTGCTGCTGAGCTGCGCCGATACGTCGGTGGCCGCCAGCGTGGCGGAGCGCATGCGAAGGCAACTGTCCCACACCCATTGCAGCGCCATTGCGGGGGCGGTCACGGCCAGCTTCGGTGTGTCCCGGGTCGCATCCTTCCAGGACCTGGCGCAAGCGCACGAGCGTGCCGATGCCTTGCTCTACCAGGCGAAGAAGGCGGGACGCAACCAGGTGGTGTGCGACGGCCAAGCCCTGTCATGACAAGTCGACGTTCCTGAGCGACGATCAGGGCGCGGGCGCGGACTCATGAGCGCCGGCTTCTTGCTGGGGCATCTCCATCTGGGATGGCTGTGAAGCTCAAACCCCCATCTTCGCCGCATGAAA
>JAMNYN010000339.1 GCA_023622805.1 Pseudomonadota bacterium
CTATGCGCTGGCGCTGGCCGCCGCTGAACTGATGGGGGTAGCGAAAGCGCAGGCGCGGGTCGAGCCCGGCGCGTTCCAGCTGCTGGCAGACGTAATCGTCTTCGTGTTGTGCATCGACCAGGCCGTGCAGGCGCGCGGCTTCACCGACGATGCGGTTGACGCGCAGGCGCGGGTTCAGGCTTGACTGCGGGTCCTGGAAGATCATCTGTATGCCCAGCTGGGCCTGCAGTGTCTCCTGGGCATTGAGCTGGGTGCGGTCCTTGCCCATGACCATGACCTGACCGTCCGTGGGCGGCAGCAGGCCGGTGGCAATGCGGCCCAGCGTGGACTTGCCGCAGCCCGATTCGCCCACCAGTCCGACCACCTCGCCGGGGCGGACCTGCAGGTCCACGCCATCGAGGGCATGGGTGACGACGGGGGGCTTTTGCAGGCCCAGCTTGCGCATCCATTTGCCAAAGCCACCTGGCGGCTGTCGCTGGCCGAAGCGCTTGGTGATGCCCTGCAGGTCGAGCAGGGGAGCGGTGGTGTCGTTGATGTTGCCGGTCATGCGGCGCTCCGGGAAAGGTCGGCAGCGGCCGGCGCCGCTCCGGGGAAGAAGCAGCGCACGGTGTGTGCTGTGGCCGTGGCGGCCTGGCTCAGCGGCGGCTCAATGGTTTGCATGTCAGGCGGCTGCTGGCAGCGGGCCTGGGCGCGTGGGCAGCGCGGCGCGAAGGCGCAGCCGGGCGGCAGGTCCAGCAGGTTGGGCGCCATGCCCGAGATCTGCTGCAGGCGGTGGCTTCGCTGGTTGGCGCTGGGCAGGCTGCCGATCAGGCCCTGGGTGTAGGGGTGCTGGGGGTTGTCCAACACCGCGTCCACGCTGCCGTGCTCGACGATGCGGCCCGCGTACATCACGGCGATGTCATCGGCCAGGCCGGCGACCACCGACAAATCGTGGCTGATCCAGATCATGGCCGTGCCGGTTTCGCGCACCAACTGCTGCATTTCCGACAGGATCTGCGCCTGGATGGTGACATCCAGCGCCGTCGTGGGCTCGTCGGCGATGATCAGCTCGGGGCCGTTGAGCAGGGCAATGGCAATCGCCACGCGCTGGCGCATGCCGCCGGACAGCTGATGGGGATAGGCCTTGAGGCGTTCGTGCGGGCTGGGAATGCCCATGCGCGCCAGGGTCTGGCGGCAGTGCTCCAAGGCCTCGGCCTTGCCCATCTTGCGGTGGGCGTGGATGGTTTCCAGCATTTGCACGTCGATGCGCAGCACGGGGTTGAGCGTGGCCATGGGATCCTGAAAGATCATGGCGATGCGGTTGCCGCGAATGCTGCGCAGGGCGCGGGCGTCCAGCTGCGCCAGGTCCTGGCCGTTGAACAGCACCTGGCCAGAGACGATGCGGCCCGGCGCGTCCAGCAGGCCCATGATGGAAAAGCCGGTCACGGATTTGCCGGAGCCGGACTCGCCCACCAGGCCCAGGACCTTGCCTTTTTCCAGGCGAAAGCCCACGCCGTTGACGACGGGCAGCACGCCTGCACGCGTATCGAATTGGGTGTGCAGGTCCTTGACCTCGAGCACGGGGGCTGCCGTGGGCGGCAGCGAGGAGTTGTCTGAATCGTGGGGCATGGTGCGATTTTTATTTCTGCAGGCGCGGGTTGAGCACATCGCGCAGTTGGTCGCCGACCAGGTTGATCGCGACAATGGTCAGCAGCAGGGCGACACCGGGGAAGAAGCTGATCCAGTATTCGTTGGACAGCAGGTATTGGTAGCCGTTGGAAATCAACAGGCCCAGCGAAGGCTCGGTGATGGGCACGCCCAGGCCGAGGAAGGACAGCGTGGCCTCCAGCGTGATGGCGCGCGCCACCTGCAAGGCGGCGATCACCAGCAGCGGCGGCAGGCAGTTGGGCAGGATGTGGCCCAGCAGAATGCGCCATTGGGGCAGGCCCTGGCCGCGCGCGGCGTCCACGTATTCGCGGCGGGTCTCGACCAGCGCCTGGCCGCGGGCCGTGCGGGCGTAGTAGGCCCACTCCACCAGCACCAGGGTCAGGATCACATTGCCTATGCCCTTGCCCATGTAGGCCAGGATC
>JAMNYN010000523.1 GCA_023622805.1 Pseudomonadota bacterium
ACCGATGGTGCCGTGCAGGGCCGCCAGGGTGTCGCCGATCGACACGCCCACGCGCACCGGCACGCGTGCGGGCTCACCCGTGAGATGGCGCAGGCCGCCCATGGCTTCGCCGACCACGCCGAAACCGGGCAGATCGCGGTAGGGGCCGGTCTGGCCGTAACCGGAGATGCGCAAGATGATCAGGCCGGGGTTGATGGCATGCAGCTCATCGGGCGACATGCCCCAGCCCTCGAGCGTGCCGGGGCGGAAGTTCTCGATCAGCACGTCCGCTTCCTTGAGCAGTTGGCGCGCCAGATCCTGGCCTTGGGGCTGGCGCAGATCCAGCGCCACCGATTTCTTGTTGCGCGACTGCACCTGCCACCACACGGAAGTGCCGTCCTTGATCATGCGCCAGTTGCGCAGGGGATCGCCGTCGCCGGGCGCTTCGATCTTGATCACATCGGCGCCGAACTCGCCCAAGGTCTTGCCGGCGAAAGGGCCGGCGATGAGTTGCCCCATCTCTATCACGCGCACGCCCGCGAGTGCGCCAGCGTCCAATGTAGGCAGGTGTTCCTGAGTTTCTTGCATTCGTTTCTTCTCTCTTCGCAGCGCAGATGTCGCAGCGTGACGTCGGCCATGATGCAAAACTGCGCCCATTGCGCAAAACGCTGATTCACGTTGCCGCCATCGCATTTCGGCATAGCTGCGCAAAAATTCAGTAGATACCCTTGGTAAAAAAAGCAGGGGATATGTGTGCATTGCATTTTGAGCAAAGCAAAATCCCAGCATGCGACTTGATCCCACCTCTTTGCGCCTGTTCGTCGCCGTCATGGAAGAGCAGGCCATTGCCCGCGCCGCGGTGCGTGAGCACATTGCCACCTCCGCCGCCAGCCGCCGCCTGGCGGAGCTGGAGACGCAGCTGAAAGTGCGTCTGTTCGAGCGCAGCAACCGCGGCATCGCGCCCACGCCGGCCGCCTACACCTTGCTGGGCATGGCGCGCAGCGTGCTCGGCGAGATGGACGGCATTGCGCGGCAAATGCGCGAATACGGCAGCGGCATGCGCGGCCATGTGCGCATGGTGGCCAACATCTCGGCGATCACGCAGTTCCTGCCCGCGCAGTTGCAGGGCTTCATGACGCAGCACCCCGAAGTGCAGGTGCACCTGCAGGAGAAAATCAGCAGCGAGATTGCGCTGGCGGTGGCCCAGAACACGGCCGACTTCGGCATCCTGAACGCAGGCCGCTATGGCGGCGATCTGTCCTACCTGCCTTACCGCCAGGACGAGCTGATCCTGATCGCCCCGAATGGCCACCCGCTGACGCATGAGGAGCAGGTGGACATGCAGCAGGCGCTGGCCTATGACTTCGTGGGCGCGCACCCTGGCAGCGCCATCAATGCCATGCTCACGCGCAGCGCCGCGCAGCTGGACATGCCCTTGAAACTGCGCATCCAGGTGACCAGCTACGACGCCTTGTGCCTGATGGTCGCCGCCGGCCTGGGCGTGGGCGTGCTGCCGCGCCAGAGCGCGGCCTTGTATGCGGGCACGCTGGACATCACCGCGGTGCGCTTGAACGAAGCCTGGGCCCAGCGCCAGTTGCTGCTGTGCATGCGTTCCCTGGAAGCCCTGCCGCCCGTCGCCCGGGCGCTGGTGGAGCATCTGGTGCGGCCGGCGTGATCTCGCATTTGTAGCGGTCTGGCAACTGCTGGAAAAGCTCCCCGCAGGGCTGGGTATTGCGGGGGCTTGGCCGTAGCTTGAACGGGGTGCGACTCAGAAGGCGTGCCGCAGGCCGACCATGAGGCCGGTCTGGCTGTGGCCTGCAAGAGGCGCCAATGCAGTATTGCTCGCGCCAACCGAAGGCGAGAAGCGGGCGTTGCCATCGTTGCGCAGGGCGCCGACGGTGGCGTAGGCGGCGGTGCGCTTGGAGAACGCGTAGGTGCCGCGAACGACGAACATCTTTCCTCCGTCTTCGCTGTCCTTGAATCCCAAGTGGTAGTACTGCGCTTCCAGCGTGATGGCCGGTGTGACCGGGTGGGCCACACCGAGGGACCACAGCGTGCTCTTTTGCAGTGCCGCTGCCGCCGCGTC
>JAMNYN010000750.1 GCA_023622805.1 Pseudomonadota bacterium
GGGGGAAGACGGGGCGGCCCATGCCGCGAAGCGGCTCAGGGGGTGCCCTGAAAATTCGCCGCCACGCGCTGGTTCAGATAGTCGCCGGCGGCGATCGGCGGGTACTTGCAGCCAGGGCCTTGGATGATGGCGTCGCGGTTGGCCTGGGCGAAGAAGGCCAGGCTGTAGCGCGGCCCCATGTAGTCACCGGGTAGCGGGTTCTTCACGCGGTGGAAATTCGACGGCAACTGGTCGTCGCTCCAGCGCATCAGCATGTCGCCGATATTGCAGGTGATGGCCTTTTCATCGGGCTCCACCGACGTCCATTCCTGGGCCTGCATCTCCTTGCCCGGGCAGACCTGCAGGCCGCCCTGGCCCTGGCGCTGGAACAGCAGACTCAGGCAGTCGAAGTCGGTGTGCGCACCGGCCCGCCACAGGCCCAGGCTGGCCTGCTGCTCGGGCGGCGTGGCGAAGTAGTGCAGCAGACGCAGAGTGCTCTGGTAGCTGGCCTGGGCCGGGTCGTGCGCGCGCAGGAAGAAGGCGTCGTCAAAGCCCAGCTTCCAGGCAAAGCACGACAGCACCTGCATCGCCACCTGCCAGCACTGGGCTTCGAAGGCCAGCATGCTCGCCTGGAAACCGGCGAGCTCGTCATTGCTGGGCCACAGGCCTTCCATGTGCGGGCGCGTGATCTGGTAGGACTCCTTCTGGTCCGGCGTTCCCGTCGAAGGACGCACCTGGGCGCGGCTTTCCCAGCCCACGTTGAGCGCCTTCTTCAACGGGTACCGGGCCTTGACGGCGTCAGGCAGCGCGAAGAAACGCTCGCTCATGGCGAAAGCGTGGTGGACATCATGCAGCGCGATGCCGTGGTTCACGATCTGGAAGAAGCCGACATCAACGGCGGCGTCCCAGAGTTGCTCGGCGATCTCGAACTTACGCCGGTTGAAGTCCGAGAGGTCGATGCGGCGGATTTCACGCTGGCCGGTTTCAGAGCCCATGGCGCCCATGCGCGTTTCTTTCTGCAGCTCGGTCAGGTCGTAGGTGGTGGTCATGCGGTGCTTTCGAAGAAGAGGTGAAAGAAAAATCTTCCCGCTCGTGGCTTCGGAAATCCGGACGGCGATGGCCATGCCCCGTCCGGCATTCTCCTGAAGCCGCAGTGCGGGCTTCAAGAGCAATTTCCGGCTGACCTGGCCCTGTGCACCAAGGCACGGGGTTGCGCAGTGAACGCTTCTACTCTTGCCACAGGCCATGCAAGAACAGTGCCACCAGGCCGGCCGCGCCGCAGCGTCAATCTACTTTGACGCGCGCGTTCTTCACCACTTCGGCCATGCGCTGCAATTCCGAGCGCATGAAGGCCGCCGTGGCTTCAGGCGTGGTCAGCTTGATCTCATAGCCCTGGGCGACCAGCGCGTTGCGCGCTTCGGGCTGGGCCAGCGCCTGTTGGAAGCCGCGGTGCAGGCGGTTGCGTTCGGCCAGCGACAGGCCGCCCGGCCCCACGGCGGCAATCCAGCCTTCGAGCGCGTACTCGGGAAAGCCCTGCTCGGCGATGGTCGGCAGCTCGGGCATGGACGACACGCGCTGGGCCGTGGTCACGCCCAGGGCGCGCAGCATGCCGCTCTTGATGTGCGGCGCTGCGGGCGCCAGCGCCACCACGGCCCATTGCACCTGACCGCTGAGCAGGTCGTTCATCAGCATGCCCATGCCCTTGTAGGGAATGTGCTTGATGTCGACCCTGGCCTGGTCGACCAGCATGGCCGCGCCCAGGTGCAGGATGGTGCCGTTGCCGGACGAACCGTAGTTGAGCGTGCCGGGCTTGGCCTTGGCCAGCGCCACCAGTTCCTGGATGTTGCGCGCCGGCAGATGCGGATTGGCGACCAGCACGAAGGGCGTGGCGCCGATGATGGTAATGGGCGCGATGTCGTTCAAGGCGTCGAAGGGAATAGCCGGGTAGACACTGGGATTGACCACATGGTTGTTCGACACCACGCCGATGTGCGAACCATCCTTGGGCGCGCGCACGATTTGCAGGGTGCCGGTGATGCCGCCCGCGCCGGGCAGGTTCTCGATGACCACCGGCTGGCCCATGGCC
>JAMNYN010000690.1 GCA_023622805.1 Pseudomonadota bacterium
TGGTACGGGCGCAGGACCTCGGCCTGCGCGGCAACGAAAGCCCGGCGCAGCTCGACGCCGATGCCGAGCTGCTGGCCCGGCTCGAAGCGCTGCGGCGCGAAGCGGGGTTGCGCATGGGCATGGGCGACGTGTCGAACAGCGTGCTGCCCAAACCGGTGATCGTGTCGGCGGGCGACGCGCCGGGCAGCGTCGTCTCGCGCTACTTCACGCCCCTGCGCTGCCACCGCTCGCACGCGGTGACCGGCGCCATCGGCGTGGCGGCTGCGCATGTACTGCCTGGCACGGTGATCTCCGACACCCGCCAGGCCACCACGGCAGGCACGCGCCGCGTGGAGGTGCTGCACCCCGCGGGCCGCATTCACGTGGACGTGGAACTCAGCGCGGTCGACGGCCATTTCAAGCTCGTGCAGGCCGCGCTGGTGCGTACGGCACGCAAGATTCTGGAGGGCACGCTGTACGTTTCAGAACACGCACTGACCGATTGATTTCAAGACCAAGACTATTCATGACAGGAGACAAAAAAATGAAGCTTGCACACGCTCACCCCTCACGCCGCCGGCTGCTCGCCACGGCCGCAATCGCCGCCACCTGCGCGCTGGCGCCCCTGGCCCATGCGGCCTTCCCCGACAAGGCCATCACCCTGGTCGTGCCCACGGCCGCCGGCGGCGGCAACGACGCCATGGCCCGGGTCGTGGCGATCAAGATGTCCGGCCTGCTGGGCCAGCAGGTGATCGTCGAAAACAAGGCCGGAGCCAATGGCGCCATCGCGGCCGAACATGTGGCCCGCGCCACGCCCGACGGCCACACCATTCTTTTCGGCTACATCGGCACGCACGGCATGAGCCCGGCGCTGCAAAAGCTGCGCTACGACCCCATCGCGC
The DNA here is from genome assembly GCA_023622805.1 of Pseudomonadota bacterium. Classification (GTDB taxonomy): domain Bacteria; phylum Pseudomonadota; class Gammaproteobacteria; order Burkholderiales; family Burkholderiaceae_C; genus Comamonas; species Comamonas bellezanensis. Next base: position 882 of record JAMNYN010000690.1, read on the forward strand.
AGTTCGAGCCCATCGGCATGGTCAGCTATTCGGCCACGCTGATGGTGGTCAACCCCAAGGTGCCGGCCAAGACCGTGGCCGAACTGGTGGCATTGAGCAAGGCCAAGCCGCAGGACTTCAACTACGCCTCCGCGGGCAACGGGACGGCCCCGCATTTCACCGCCGAGATCTTCAAGCTGGAAAGCGGCGCCCAGATGGCCCATGTGCCCTACCGCGGCGCCGCACCGGCGATGAACGACACCATGGCCGGGCAGACGCAGGTGATGTTCCCCAGCCTGTTCTCGGCCTACACCCATGTCAAGAGCGGCAAGCTGCGCGCCCTGGCACTGGCCGGCCCCAAACGCTCGTCGCTGCTGCCCGACGTGCCCACGCTCGAAGAGGCCGGCATCAAGGGCGTCGAAGTCACGCAGTGGTACGCGTTGTTCGCGCCCGGCAAGACGCCCCGCCCCGTGGTCGACCAGCTCAACAAGGCCTTGAACACGGCCCTCGCCGACAAGGACGTGGTGCGGCGCATCGAGGAGCAAGGCGCGGTGGTCGACACCAGCACGCCCGAGCAACTGGGCCTGACGGTGCGCCAGGAGATCGCGAAGTGGAAAGGCGTGGTGCTCAAGGCCCAGCTGACGGCGGATTGATCGCGGCCCGCAAATTCACAACAAGAAGACAGGAGACAGCATGAAAAAAATAGCAACGCTTTGCGCCGTACTGGCCAGCACCTGCGTGGCAGCGCAGACCAGCAGTATCACGCTCTACGGCATCGTCGACCTGGGTGCACGCCATGGCAGCGGACTCACGGCCGGCAACGCACCTTCGCCGGAATCGACGAGCAGCCTGGGCAGCGGCATCCACACCACCAGCCGCTGGGGCCTGCGCGGCACCGAAGACCTGGGCGGCGGCGCCAAGGCCTTGTTCCAGCTTGAAAGCGGCATCAACGCCGATGCCGGAACCTCCGCCAACGCCAGCAAGTACTTCGACCGCGCTTCCTGGATCGCCTTGCAAAAGGACTGGGGCACGCTGGCCCTGGGGCGCCAGACGACCACGCTGGCCGATGCCATCTCGCCCGTGGACCCGCTGGGCATGCGCTTTGCCGGCTTCAACCCCAACATCGGCGTGACGGCGCTGAGCCAGCACGGTCTGGGCATACAGTTCGGCAGCGCGGGAGCGACTTCGGGCTCCTACCGCCTCG
>JAMNYN010000295.1 GCA_023622805.1 Pseudomonadota bacterium
GGTCTGCACACGCACCAGCGGGCGATAGATGCCGGCTGCAAGTTCGCGGGTACCACCGTGCACCAGGTGACGGCCGAACTCGATGTCGGCCCCATCCTGGAGCAGGCCGTGGTGCCGGTGCTGCCTGACGACACGGCCCAGACGCTGGCCGCGCGCGTGCTGGTGCAGGAGCACCGGATTTACCCCCTGGCCGTGGCCAATTGGCTGAAAAGCCAGGCCTGAAGGCTCACTGCCGGGCGGCTTGCTCGGCTTCGGGCGAATAGTCGCTCAGGCGTGCAAAGCGCGGCTGGCGCAGGCCGTCGATCTCCACGCTTTCCTGGAACATGGCCGCGGGTCGCACCCACAGGCCGCGTTCGCCGTAGAGCGCGCGGTAGAGCGTCATGGGTTCCAGGGTTTCGCTGTGGCGCACCATGTCCAGCACCTGGTACAGGCCGCCCTTGTAGTGGCGGTACAGGCCCGGGGGCGTGGGTTGCAGGGGAGACAAATCGGTGTCGGTAGGCATGTGAGAAAGAGAAAAAAGCACAAAAGAAGGGCAGGATAGCCGCGTCCGCGGGTGCGCGCAGATGCCAGCGAAGGCAGGGGGAACTCCGCAAATGGGACAATCGCCCCCATGCATCCCAACGCCCTCCTTGATGCTTGCTCCGAACTGGTCAAGCGCACCCTGACATTTGAACACCCGGCCGATGCCGTGGTGTCCCGCTTTTTCCGCGAAAACCGCGGCCTGGGCCAGCGCGAGCGCGCCGCCCTGGCGGAAACGGCTTACACCGTGCTGCGCAAGAAATTGCTGTTCGAAAGCCTTGCGCGTTCGGGCAGCGGTCCGCGCGAGCGCCGCCTGGCGATCCTGGGCTATCACGGCCCGCGCGACTTTCTCAAATCCGCGCTGAACGACCAGGAACTCGCCTGGCTTGAGCAATGCGATGCGATCAAGCCCGCAGACCTGATGGAGCCCCATAGGCACAACCTGCCCGCGTGGCTGGTCGAGCCGCTCAAGGCCCAGCTGGGCGACGGCTTCTGGCCGCTGGCCAACAGCATGGAGCAGACCGCTCCGCTGGACCTGCGCGTCAACGCCTTGAAAGACAAGCGCTCCGATGTGCAAAAAGAGCTGACCAAGGCCGGCATCCGTTCCGTGCCCACGCCGTTCTCCCCTTGGGGTCTGCGCGTTGACGGCAAGCCTGCGCTGACCCGCTACGACGCGTTCATGCGCGGCGCCATCGAAGTGCAGGACGAAGGCTCGCAACTGCTGGCCCTGCTGGTCGACGCCAAGCGCGGCGAAATGGTGGTGGACTTTTGCGCCGGTGCCGGCGGCAAGACCCTGGCCCTGGGCGCGAGCATGCGAAGCACCGGACGACTGTATGCGTTTGACGTGTCGGGCCACCGCCTGGAAGCGCTCAAGCCACGCCTGGCGCGCAGCGGCCTGTCGAACGTGCACCCCGCAGCCATCGCCCACGAGCGCGATGAGCGCGTCAAGCGCCTGTCGGGCAAGATCGACCGCGTGCTGGTCGATGCCCCTTGTTCGGGACTGGGCACTTTGCGCCGCAACCCCGACCTCAAGTGGCGTCTGTCGGAAGAAGCGATTGTCGAGCTCACGGCCAAGCAGACCGCCATTCTCGACAGCGCGGCCCGCCTGGTGAAGGCGGGCGGACGCCTGGTCTATGCGACCTGCTCCATCCTGCCCGAGGAAAACGAAGCGATTGCCGAAGCTTTCAGCGCGGCCCATCCCGACTTCGAGCCGCTGGATGCCGCCGAACTGCTGGAGCAGCTCAAGGTCGCAGCGGCGAGCAGCCTGTGCAGCGGCGGCGAGTCGGGTGGTCGTTACCTGCGCATGTGGCCCCACCTGCACCAGACCGATGGTTTCTTTGCCGCCGTCTGGGTCAAGAAGCAAGCATAAGGTTCGAGTTGCCTGTAAGTGCAGGTAATCATCCTGCATCTTCCGGGTATCCCGCTCTAAAATGAAACACCGCCTTTCCGGGCGGTGTTGCTTTTTGGAAGGTGGATCCTGGTATGTGGTATCCCGATAGCGCTTTTTTGACCGCCGCTTTGGAGTGGCTTGGCCACGGACTGTTGCGGCTTTCCTGGTGGCAGCTGGCGCTGGTGGCGCTGGTCACCACCCACTTGACCATTGTCGGCGTGACGGTCTTCCTGCACCGTTGCCAGACCCACCGCGCGCTGGAGCTGGGCCCGGTGCCCGCGCATTTCTTCCGTTTCTGGCTGTGGCTGACCACGGGCATGGTGACGCGTGAGTGGGTGGCCATCCACCGCAAGCACCACGCCAAGTGCGAAACACCCGATGACCCGCACAGCCCGCAGCAGCGCGGCCTGCGCACTGTGCTGTGGCGTGGGGCCGAACTCTACCGTGCGGAATCGGCGAATGCCGAGACCCTGCGCGTCTATGGCCAGGGCACACCCGACGACTGGTTGGAGCGCAGGCTGTACAGCCGTTTCCCGGGCTTGGGCATCTCCCTGTTGCTGATCCTCAACCTGGTGCTGTTCGGCGCCGCGGGCCTGGCCCTCTGGGCCGTGCAAATGGCCTGGATTCCTTTCTGGGCTGCGGGCGTGGTCAACGGCATAGGCCACTACTGGGGTTATCGCAATTTCGAAGTCCAGGATGCGAGCCGCAATCTCTCGCCCTGGGGTCTGATCATCGGCGGCGAAGAGCTGCACAACAACCACCACACCTATCCGACGGCTGCCAAGTTCTCGGTCAAGCGCTATGAATTCGATATCGGCTGGGGCTATATCTGGCTGATGCAACGCCTGGGCTGGGCCCGGGTCAAGCGGCTGGCGCCGCGCTGGCAGCAGGGCGAAGTGCGGGCGCAAGCCGATGAAGCCACGCTGCAGGCCTTGATTGCCAACCGCTACGAAGTCATGGCGCGCTACGCGGGTGAGTTGCGCGCGGCCTGCCGTGACGAAGTCCAGCGCCTGAAGGCGCGCCGTGCGGGGCGTGAGGAGGTGTTCCTGCTGCAGGCTGTGCGGCGCTGGCTGGTGCGCGACCAGGAGCGGTTGCCCCAGCGCGCGCGCTCGCAGATTGCCCAGGTGCGCGCCGCCCATCCGGTCATCGACCAGATGCTGACCATGCGCGAGGAGTTGCGCCACCTGTGGCTCAACACATCGCACAGCCGCGAGCAGCTCACGGCCGATCTGCAGGCCTGGTGCCGCAAGGCCGAAGCCAGTGGTATCCAGGCCTTGAAGGAGTTTTCCATGGCGCTGCGCGCCGTGTGTTGAAGTCAGTCGGTTCGTGAGGGCGCCGCCTTTGAGGCTGGCATGTCCCAACTCAGGGACACCAAGCAAGGGCCGCCCCGCAGCGATGGTGTCGTCCCTGGCCGGGCGCCCCCCCCTCCACCGAAGGATGGGAGGGGGAAGCGGCGGCCCGCGTAGGGGGACGGCCCCTGCCGCGTAGCCGCTCAGGGGGTGTCCGTGTTCAAGGGGAGGTCACCAGGCCCTGGCCGATATCGGCCTCATCGGTGTTGGCGACGAACACATCCTTGCGCGCATTGGAAATCAGCCGTGCGGCCACGTTCCTGGCCGTGGGCTGGATGCCGGCCTGGCGCAGGAACTGCCACCACAGTGCCGCGACGCCCGCCACATGGGGGCAGGCCATGCTGGTGCCGCTGATGGTGCGCAGGCCGCCGCCCGGCCAGGCCGAAGTGATGTCCACGCCGGGCGCTGCCAGCCGCGCCTGGATGTTGGAGAAGTCGGCCACCTCGTATTTGTGGTCGGAGCGGCCGATGGCGGCCACCGAGATGACGTCATTGGCGGCCGCCGGCAGCGAGGTGGCGATGCGGTACTCGCGCCGGATGGCGCGCCGGCTTTCGTTGCCGGCCGCGGCGATCACCAGCGGCGCCACGCCAAAGGCTGCCTGGGCCCTGAGCACGGCCATGATGGCGTCGAACATGCGCAGGTTGCCGCCGTAGGCTTCTAGCGCCGTGGACGTGGCCAGGTCCAGCGGCCAGCCGTCGGCCGTGAGGCGGGAGACCATTCCCGGGAAATCGAAGCCCAGCGACATGGAGATGATGTCGGCGCGCTCTTCCATGGCCCAGTTGAGGGCGTGAAAAATCATCTCGGACTGGCCCGCCCCATCATCGCCCAGCACCTTGCCTATCAGTGCCCGGCTCACGCCGCGCGCAATACCTACGCGCTGCTGCGCGTCATCGCGGCCAAAGATGGTGCCGGCACAGTGCGTGCCATGGCCGTGGCGATCGCCGTTGCCGTGGTCGCTGAAGTCCTTTTCGATCAAGGTCATGCCTGCAAACGCCGGGTGATCGCGGTCAATGCCCGTGTCGAGCACGGCCACCGTGACGCCGGAGCCGTCATAGCGGCTCTTGTCCGCCCGGACGGCCTTGATGCCCCAGTTCGCGGCCGGCAGCACCATCACCGGCTTCACGGGTTTGGATTCCACGGGAATGATCAGGCGTGTGGGCATGGTGGGCACGACCAGTTGCACCTGGGGGTCGGACTTGAGTTCGGCGACCATGTGTTCGGGCAGCGTGTCGGTGGAGATGGCCGGGAGCACTTTTGCCAGAGAAAGCACCCCGGTGTCCAGATCCCGCTTGCCTATGGGCCGCTGGTAGATGTATTTCAGGATGATGTAGCGTCTCATCTGCACTCCGAAGGTACTCGACAAACGCATGGATCTCATGCATCGCCGATTTTTTCAGACACGGAGACAGTGTGCACTTACTGCTGTATTGTTGCAACAAAATCAAGGATCAGTGGAAGCATCCTTGATTTTTTCTCCAGCCCGGGAATGCTGCGGGCACAAAAAAGGGACACCGAGGTGTCCCTTTTGCCAGCGCGAGTTTCTGTTGCCGAAGTGGCAGGCAGACTCGTCAGCGCTTACTTGAGCTTCATTTCCTTGTACTCGACATGCTTGCGAGCCTTGGGGTCGAACTTCATGATCAACATCTTTTCAGGCATTGTCTTTTTGTTCTTGGTGGTGGTGTAGAAGTGACCGGTACCCGCAGTGGATTCCAGCTTGATCTTGTCGCGTCCGCCTTTAGATGCCATGGTATTTCTCCTTCAGGGAATTAGGCTTGGCCACGAGCACGCAGGTCTGCGAGCACGGAGTCGATACCGTTCTTGTCGATCAGACGCAGAGCGGCGCCGGAAACGCGCAGGCGCACCCAACGGTTCTCGGTTTCCACCCAGAAACGACGGTATTGCAGGTTAGGCAAGAAACGACGCTTGGTCTTGTTGTTGGCGTGGGAAACATTGTTTCCCACCATGGGCTTCTTGCCCGTTACATCACATACGCGTGCCATGAGGACACTCCGATAGTTTTAACAGCCATGGACACCGAAACACTGCAGAGCAGCTTGTGCCTATGACCTCACCTCGCCAGAATTCGGGTGGCGGTAACCCGTGCTGGAACTCCCGGCAAGCCGGTGCACAACCCTTGCGGGGAGGCGCTCAAATTCAGCAAAGCCTGCGATTATAGGGAAGGCTGGAAAAACCTTATTCCTGTTCAAGAAAACGCTGGGCATCGAGCGCGGCCATGCAGCCCGTGCCGGCGCTGGTGATGGCCTGGCGGTAGACATGGTCCTGCACGTCGCCGGCGGCGAACACGCCGGGCACGCTGGTCTGCGTGGCAAAGCCCTTGAGGCCGCCCTGGGTCACGATGTAGCCGTTTTCCATTTCCAGCTGGCCCTGGAAGATCTCGGTGTTGGGCGAGTGGCCGATGGCGATGAAGCAGCCTTGCAGGGCGATGTCTTCGGTGTGGCCGTCCTGCGTGCTCTTGAGGCGGATGCCGTTCACGCCCGACTGGTCGCCCAGCACTTCGTCCAGCGTGAAATGGGTCTTGAGTTCGATCTTGCCGGCCACAACCGTCTCGTGCAGCTTGTCCACCAGAATGGGCTCTGCCTTGAACTTGTCGCGGCGGTGCACCAGCGTGACCTTGCTGGCGATGTTGGACAGGTACAGGGCTTCTTCGACGGCGGTGTTGCCGCCGCCGACCACGCAGACCGGCTGGTCGCGGTAGAAAAAGCCGTCGCAGGTGGCGCAGCCCGAGACGCCGCGGCCCATGAAAGCCTGCTCGGAAGGCAGGCCCAGGTACTTGGCGGAGGCGCCGGTGGCGATGATCAGCGCGTCACAGGTGTAGGTGCCGGAATCGCCGGTGAGCGTGAACGGGCGTTTGCTGAAATCCACTTTGTTGATGTGGTCGAAAACGATTTGCGTCTGGAAGCGCTCGGCGTGCTGCTGGAAGCGCTGCATCAGCTCGGGGCCTTGCACGCCCATCACATCGGCGGGCCAGTTGTCCACGTCGGTGGTCGTCATCAGTTGGCCGCCTTGGGCCATGCCGGTCACCAGCAGGGGCTTGAGGTTCGCGCGGGCGGCATAGATGGCTGCGGAATAGCCGGCAGGGCCGGAACCGAGGATCAGAACGTGGGCGTGTTGGGTAGTAGACATGGATGCAATCACGAAAAAGCATGCCGACAGCCGGCATGCGGAGGTTCATCAAATAGGACGGATGTAGGAGTATCGGCTGCCTGCGAGGTTCCCGTCACGGGCCTGCATCAATCACCGATATTGTAAAAAATCATCAAGCCACTGCCTTCGGGAACGTCTTGTTGCAAGTGTGTGACCGCTGGGCGACGGCCATTTCCTGTGCACAGGCGGGCGGTGCGGTAAGCTCCCGCCTGCGTATGACTTACTCATTGAATGCCCTGAATTCCTCGGGCAAATCAGCCCCTCGTGCCGGACTGGCCCGCTTTGGCCACGAAGTCAGCCTCATTGTGGGGCTGTTGGCGCTGGTGTTTCTGCTGCTGGCCCTGCTGAGCTACTCGCCGCAGGACGCAGCTTGGTCGACCTCGGGCTCGGCCCAGGGGCCCTGGGTGAACAACTGGGTCGGGCGCTCGGGCGCTTGGCTGGCGGACACCAGTTACTTCGGCTTTGGCTTTTCCGTCTGGTGGCTGGTGCTGGCCGCGGTCATGAGCTGGCTGGGCTCGCTGCTGCGCTGGACGCGCGGCGGCGTTGCGCCGGCCGAGCCGCTGTGGCGCCGGCGCGTTCGTTTCTGGGGCGGCCTGGCGCTGCTGGTGTTGGCCAGCACGGCGCTGGAGTGGTCGCGCATGTACCGTTTCGAACCCCTGCTGCCCGGTCACGCCGGCGGCGTGGTGGGTTATCTGTGCGGGCTCCATGGCATGCAGTGGCTGGGCTTTACCGGCTCGGCCCTGGCCGGCATTGTGCTGCTGGTGCTGGGCGCGTCGCTGGTGTTCGGCTTTTCCTGGGGGCAGCTCGCCGAGCGCCTGGGCGGGCGCATCGATTCCATGGTCCGCGTCAGCCGGGCCCAGCGCGAAAAGGCCAAGGATGTGGCCGTGGGCCGCAAGGCCGCCCGGGCCCGCGAAGAGGATGTGCAAGAAGAACGCACGGAAAGCGTGGAAAGCCATCCCAAGCCCGTGAAAATCATCGAACCGGTGTTCGAGTCGGCGGCCGCGCCCAGCGAGCGCGTGAACAAGGAAAAGCAAAAACCCCTGTTCCATGAACTGCCCGACACCAAGCTGCCGCAGGTGGGCCTGCTCGACGCCGCGCTGCAGCGCCAGGAAACCGTCTCGGCCGACACGCTGGAAATGACCAGCCGGATGATAGAGAAGAAGCTCAAGGATTTCGGCGTGGAAGTGCGGGTCGTGGCGGCCATGCCAGGCCCGGTGATCACGCGCTACGAAATCGAGCCCGCGACCGGCGTCAAGGGCTCGCAGGTGGTGGGCCTGGGCAAGGATCTGGCGCGCTCGCTGTCGCTGGTGTCGGTGCGGGTGGTGGAAACCATCCCCGGCAAGAATTTCATGGCGCTGGAGCTGCCCAATGCCAAGCGCCAGTCCATCCGGCTGTCCGAAGTGCTGGGCTCCAAGGTCTACAACGACGCCAAGAGCATGCTGACCATGGGCCTGGGCAAGGACATCGTGGGCAACCCCGTGGTTGCCGACCTGGCCAAGATGCCGCACGTGCTGGTGGCCGGCACCACCGGCTCGGGCAAGTCGGTGGGCATCAACGCCATGATCCTGTCGCTGCTCTACAAGGCCGAAGCGCGGGATGTGCGCTTGCTGATGATCGACCCCAAGATGCTGGAAATGTCGGTCTACGAAGGCATTCCCCATCTGCTGTGCCCGGTGGTGACGGACATGAAGCAGGCGGCCAACGGCCTGACCTGGTGCGTGGCCGAAATGGAGCGCCGCTACAAGCTGATGAGCAAGCTGGGCGTGCGCAATCTTGCGGGCTACAACGTAAAAATCGATGAAGCCAAGGCCAAGGAAAGCTTCATCTACAACCCTTTCAGCCTGACGCCCGAATCGCCCGAGCCGCTCGATCGCCTGCCGCACATCGTCATCGTCATCGACGAGCTGGCTGACTTGATGATGGTCGTCGGCAAGAAGATCGAGGAGCTGATCGCGCGCCTGGCGCAAAAGGCGCGGGCCGCGGGCATCCACCTGATCCTGGCCACCCAGCGCCCCAGCGTGGACGTGATCACCGGCCTGATCAAGGCCAATATCCCGACCCGGATTGCTTTCCAGGTCAGCAGCAAGATCGACAGCCGCACCGTGCTCGACCAGATGGGCGCCGAAGCCTTGCTGGGCATGGGCGACATGCTTTACATGGCCAGCGGTACCGGCCTGCCCATTCGTGTGCACGGCGCCTTTGTCAGCGACGAAGAGGTGCACCGGGTCGTCAGCTACCTCAAGGAACAGGGCGAGCCGGACTACATCGAAGGCGTGCTCGAAGGCGGCACCGTGGATGGAGATGGCGAAATCGGCGGCGAGGGGGGTGAAAACGGCGAAAAAGACCCCATGTACGATCAAGCAGTGGAAGTGGTCCTCAAGGACCGCAAGGCCAGCATCTCGTACGTGCAGCGCAAGCTGCGCATTGGTTACAACCGCTCGGCGCGTTTGCTGGAAGATATGGAAAAAGCCGGTCTGGTCAGTTCGCTGACGACCAGCGGACAGCGCGAAGTGCTGGTGCCAGCACGCAATGAGTAAGCCTGTGGGCTGGCAACACCCCCGGATGGAGAGTCTATGAAGCGATTAGTGACGAGTATTTTGTTGGCCGCCTGTGCCCAACTGGCCAGCGCCGACGGCCTCAAAAGCCTGGAAGCTTTCATGCAGGGCGCGCAAGCCGGCCGTGCCGAATTCACCCAGACCGTGACTTCGCCGGGCAAGGACGGTCAGGCCGCGCGCAGCAAGACATCGAGCGGCGAGTTCGCCTTTCAGCGCCCGGGGCGCTTCAAGTTCGAATACCGCAAGCCTTTCGAGCAGTTGATCGTGGCCGACGGCAAGACGCTGTGGCTGTACGACGCCGACCTGAACCAGGTCACCCGCCGTCCGCAGGCCCAGGTGCTGGATGCCACGCCCGCGGCGATCCTGGCATCGGCCGCCAATGTGCAGGCACTGCGCGCCGACTTCGACCTGCAGCCCGCGCCTGACCAGGACGGCATGCAGTGGGTGCTGGCCCTGCCCAAGGCCAAGGACGGCCAGCTGCAAAGCGTGCGCGTGGGCTTTGCTGGCGATCAGCTGGCGGCCATCGACATGCTCGACAGCTTCGGCCAGCGCTCGCTGATTCGCTTCACCGGCCTGAAAACCAGTGCCAGCCTGCCGGCGGAGATGTTCAAATTCGTGGCCCCCAAGGGAGCCGACGTGCTCGCACCCTGAACGGGGCCGGGTTTTCAAAACAAAAGCCTTGCAGCGTTTGCGCTGCAAGGCTTTTTTTGTGGCGGCTTGGTCAGGCGCGCACGGGCTGCAGGCGGTCGAGCAGGGCGCAGGCCAGCAGGGTGGCCGCCACGGGCAGCAGCCAGCCCAGTCCCATGGCGGCGCCGGGCAACTGCAGCAGCCAGGCCGAGGTCCAGCCGGTCGGATGGATGGAGTGGGCGGCATTGAGCAGGCCGAAGACCAGCGCGACCAGCATCACCGGCATGAACACGCGCGGCGCCGACTTCCACTGGGACGACAGCAGGCTCATCGCGACCAGGGCAATGGCCATGGGGTAGATTGCTTCAAGCACCGGCACGGCCACGATGATCAACTGCTCCAGGCCCTGGTTGGAGATCAGCATGCTGGCCA
>JAMNYN010000612.1 GCA_023622805.1 Pseudomonadota bacterium
CAAGAGGCCCAGGACACACTGGCAACGATCAACGGCATCGCCATGTCATCGCGCAACAACGTCTTCAACGAAGTGGCCGATGGCGTGAGCCTGACGGTGTCGCAGAAAATGGCTTTGACGGACGCGCCCGTGCGCGTCACCATCAAGGGCGACACCGAAACGGCGAAAACCGCGCTCAAGAATCTGGTCGAGTCGTACAACGCGCTGAGCAGCGCCATGACGACCATGACGGCCTACGACAAGGACACCAAGGCCGCGGGCACGCTGCAAGGCGATTCCACGGCGATAGGTCTGCAAAGTGCCTTGCGTCAGCTGCTGACGGGCAGTAGTGGCGCAGGTGGGGCCTTTGGCACCCTGTCGCAGATGGGGCTGGAGTTCCAGACCAGCGGCTCGCTCAAGATCGACGACACGAAACTGACCAAGGCGCTGGAAGACCCGGACAGCATGGCCAAGTTTTTCGCCGCCGACCTGGAAGGCGAAAGCAACGACGGCCTGGGCGTGCGGCTCAAGGCGTTCACGAGCGGTCTTTTGTCGAGTGACGGGGTGTTTGCCGGCAAAGACGAGAGCATGAAAACCCAGCTCAAGCGCAATACGCAGGACCAGGAGCGATTGACGACCCGCGTCAATGCCTATGAAAAGCGTTTGCTGGCCCAGTACACCGCGCTGGACGTGAAGATGGCCAGCCTGTCGTCGCTGGACGCCTATGTTTCCCAGCAGGTTTCGCAGTGGAACAAGTCCTCGGGCTAAAAAATACGTCGCGTCTATCGGTTACATGCAATTGAATGCTTGAGTTTGTGCTGGTAATGCCGATAAAAGAGAAGAACCTGAACCAGCCTGCATTCAAGGAGTGATTGCCATGTTTTCCCCCGTAAGCGCCCGCGCAACTTCTGCCTACCGTCAAGTGGGCGTGCAGTCGATCGTCGACGGTGCTTCGCCGCACCAATTGATCAAGATGCTGTTCGATGGCCTCATGGTCTCGGTCAACGGTGCCCGTGGCGCCATGGAGCGTGGCGATGTGGGTGAAAAAATGCGCCATCTCGGCAAGGCCGTGCGCATTTTGCAAGAGGGCTTGCTGAGCGCGCTGGACCGCGAGCGCGGCGGCGAAGTGGCGAACAATCTGGCCGTGCTGTACGAGTATTGCGTGAGTCGCTTGACCCTGGCCAATGCGCGCAACGATTTGCAGCTGGTGGAAGAGGTCGCGGGTCTGATGAAGACCGTGGCCGAAGGTTGGAATGACATGGGCGCCCAAGGCGGCACAGCCGTCGGGGGAGGCTAATAATGGAGCATAGTCTGATGGATTTTTACCGAGCGATTGAAGACACCAGTGCCAAGATGCTGGAAGCCGCGCGTGACAAGGACTGGGAAGGCGTGGTGCGCTATGAAGGCGCCTGCGCGGTGCTGATCGAGCAATTGCGCTTCAAGTCGCAAGAGCAGCAGTTGCTGCCCGAGCAGCGCCGTGAAAAGGCCCGCATCATGCAGCGCATCCTGCGCAACGACGCCCAGATCCGCACCCTGGCCGAGCCCTGGCTGGCCCAGGTCGAGCACATGTTCGACGGCCAGTCCCAGGCCTTGCACTGAGTCGACCATGCCGCCAGCAGGCGGCCATTGCAGACACACCTGAAAACCCGCCTTCGTGAGATGGCGGGTTTTTTGTTGGGGTTTCACGGCGAGCGCGGGGGGCGCGCAGGGCGCTGCACTCCGTTCGCCCTGAGCTTGCCTGGGCGGCCCCGCCTTGGCGGCCCCGCCTGGGCGGCCCCGCCTGGGCGGCCCCGTCGAAGGGCCTGCTAAAGCATGGCCTGTGTCCGTGGTCGCTGGTCCTCTCGCCATGACCGCCTACCGGTGCTGGCAACGTCAACCAGAAATCCCGGACGCAAAAAAACCGCCAGCGCAAGGCGGGCGGTTCGAATGGGGCAAAGACGCGCGGCGCGCGCCAGCTTCACACCTGCATGTTCATCACGTCGGTATAGGCCTGCACCAGCCGGTTGCGCACGTGCAGCGAGGCCTGGAAGCCGATCTGCGCCTTCTGGATGGCCACCATGGTCTCTTCCAGGCTCACGGC
>JAMNYN010000734.1 GCA_023622805.1 Pseudomonadota bacterium
AAAAGCCCAGATTTCAAGCCGACCACCACCATCCCTTCCGGGGGATTGCGCCACTGCGACTGCATGGTGCACACGGGTCAATTCACTCAAGCACGCCCCTTTTCAGGGTGCGCACGGCTATTTCTCGACGCGGCCTCTGGAAGGCCTGCGCCGCGGGCCGTCAAAGCCATAACAAGGCATTCTACCCAATGCGTCTGTCACAGCGGACAGGAGGAAAATACGCTGCGCCAGGGGATTAGCCCGGCGCAGCGGTCGCGGGACCGCGCAGGCTCAGCGGACCGGGCGAATCAGCACATACTGCGCCCACTCGCCACGGCGCACCAGCAGGTTGATGGGCTTGGTTTTATCGGCCTTGGCCAGCGCGGCTTCGAAGCTCTTGAGGCCGGTGACTTCGCTATTGGCCACGGCCAGCAACACGTCGCCTTCACGCAGGCCGGCACGCGCCGCAGCGCCTTCGGCCGACACCACGCGCACGCCGCCCTTGATCTTGAGCTCCTTCTTTTGCGCTTCGGTCAGCTCGGCCACGACCAGTCCCAGCTTCTGGGCTGCTGGCGATGCCTTGCCGGGCTTGTCTTCGGCGACGGCGGCAGCGGCCTGGGCCTTCTCATCGGGCTCGACTTCCGCGATGGCAATGCTCAGGTCACGGTAGGCACCGCGGCGGAACACGGTGAGCTGACTCTTGGTGCCGGGCTTGGTGTTGCCCACCATGCGCGGCAGATCGCCAAACTTCTCGATCGTCTTGCCGTCGTAGCGCGTGATCACGTCACCCGGCTCGACCCCGGCCTTTTCGGCCGGCGAGCCCGCTTCCACGGCACTCACCAGCGCGCCCTGGGGCTTGCCCAGGCCTATGGACTCGGCCACATCCTTGGTCACCTGGCCGATTTGCACGCCGATGCGCCCGCGCACGACCTTGCCCGTGGTGCGCAGCTGCTCGCTGACGCGGGTCGCTTCGTCGATGGGGATCGCAAAGGAGATGCCCATGAAGCCGCCCGAACGCGAATAGATCTGGCTGTTGATGCCGACCACTTCACCGCGCATGTTGATCAGCGGCCCGCCCGAGTTGCCGGGGTTGATCGCCACGTCGGTCTGGATGAAAGGAATGTACTCGCCGGTGTCGCGCTGCTTGGCGCTGACGATGCCCGCCGTGACGGTGTTTTCCAGGCCGAAGGGCGAGCCTATGGCCATCACCCACTCGCCCACCTTGAGGCGGTTGACGTCGCCGACCTTCACCGCCGGCAGACCGGTGGCGTCGATCTTCACCACGGCCACGTCGGTGCGCTTGTCCGAGCCGACGATCTTGGCCTTGAATTCACGTTTGTCGGTCAGCGTCACGATGACTTCGGACGCGCCTTCGACCACGTGCGCATTGGTCATCACGTAGCCGTCCGACGTCAGGATGAAGCCCGAACCCACGCCGCGTGGCTGCTCTTCCTCGGGCTGCTGCTGTTGCGGGCGCTGCTGGCGCGGTTGATTGGGAATGGGCAGGCCGAAGCGCCGGAAGAATTCCAGCATGTCGTCGTCCATGCCGCTGGCAGCGCCGCGGGTGACGACTTTTTCCAAGGTCCGGATATTGACCACCGAGGGCCCTACCTGCTCCACCAGCTCGGTGAAGTCGGGCAGGCCACGCACCGCCGACGTTTGCGCATGCGCGGGAGCCATGGGGAGCAAGGCGCCGACAGACATGGCCGTCATGACCGATGCCAGCACGTAGGAACGGGTCGATTTCCAGGAGGGATGGGACATTCTCAGCCTTTCACAAGTTCTTGATTCAACAATATCGTTTGGAAAACCAGAAACAGATTTGGTTCCCTGGATCATCGCGCGCAGACGCAACAGCCAAAGCATCGGCCCAGACAGGGCCGATGAACGCCATCATGCACGCATTGCGGCGCCTGTGCAGCCCCCTGGGAGCGCCGCCCCCAGGCCCCGTGCCAGGCTTATGGCGCGGGTGCGGAGAAATTGGCGTTGCGCAGGAAGTTCGCGGGCATTTGCAAGGCCGCGGCGCTGCTGTACTGGCGCTGGGCGGCAAGCAGTTCGTCCAGGCGCGGATCACGCAGCATCACCGGTCCGTCGCCGTCGCCCTGCACGGCCACCATGGTGGTCGCGGGAACGGATTGCACGGGCGCCCCGCCTTCGGCCAGTTGCATGCCGGCGTCCACGCCGCTGCCGCCCATGGGCAGGGCCGTCCAGGCCAGCGCCGCCACGGCCACCACCGAAGCCAGTCCTGCGACCAGCTTCCAGCGGAACACGGCGCTGTTGGCGGCCCGGTCCGGCGCGGTCGGCCCGGCCGCAGCCACCTGGCTCGGCGGCGCAGGCGCAGGCCGCGGCTCCCTGGCCAACTGGGCGCGCACGCCCGACAGCACATCGTGCCGGGCATGGTGGGCCAGTTCGGGCGAACGCAGCACGTCACCCACCAACTGGTACAGCTGCCAGGTCTGTCGGCCTTCACCGCTGTCGGCGAACGCCAGCGCCTGCGCCATGTCTTCGGCCGCAAGCTGTCCGTCGGCCAGTGCCGACAACTGTTCTCTTTGACTTTGGTTCAGATCTTCATTCATAGCCGTATCCCCACCGGATGCGCCTGCCGGGCGCCACCACTACCACCGCTTGCCTGTCTGGTTTTCCAGCATGGGCTTGACCCGCGCCGAAATCGCTTCACGTGCCCGAAAGATACGCGAACGCACGGTGCCAATGGGACAAGCCATGGCCGAAGCGATTTCCTCGTAACTCAAGCCTTCGATTTCCCGCAAGGTCACTGCCTGCCGCAATTCCTCGGGCAAAGCCTCCATCGCGGCGTTCACCGCTTGCGCGATTTCCCGTGCCGCCAACACCGTTTCCGGTGTTTCGTCCGTGGTTAGTTCGTGTCCGAGGCGATAAGTTTCATCTTCTTCATCCTGACTGCGCATCGCGGATTCGCTCACCACCGGATTGCGCTTCATGTCCAGCAGCGCTTTCTTGGCCGTATTCACGGCGATCCGGTACAGCCAGGTGTAGAACTGGGCCTCGCCACGGAACTGGTGCAGCGCCCGGTAGGCGCGGATGAAAGTTTCCTGGGCAATGTCCTGCACCTGGTCGGTGTCGCGCACCATGCGCGCGATCAATCGCTCGATGCGGCGTTGATACTTGATCACCAGCAGCTCAAAGGCCCGCTGGTCTCCGGCATTGGTGCGTTCCACCAACTGGAGATCGCTGTCGCTGGTGGAAGAAGGAGTCAAAGGGGGCTTCATGGAATCGTTCAAGGCCGCCCTAGTATCGCGCATGCCACATGCGCGTTCGTGGGTTCACGCACTATCGGCCGCTCGGGCGCGCCAATATACCGCACGCCGCAGATCACCCCACAGCGCGGGCGCGCTGCTGCGCTGCAGCCACAGCCAGCGCTGTCCGCCCGCCGCCAGCGATACGCCCAGCAGCATGAAGCCCTGCCCATCCCAGTGCACGCGCGGCGCATCGGCCAGGGGCTGGGGCCGCAGCGCACTGTCCGCCTTGAGCCACCACTGGCTGCCATCCCATTCGAGCCGGCCGCCAGGCCAGCGCCGCCAGCTGCGCAGCGCCCAGGCCGCCACCAGCCCCCACAGCAGCAGGCCCAGCGCGGCAGACCGCAGCCCGGCGCCCGAGAACGCCCACAGCAGCAGCCCGCAGGCGCCCGCCAAGGCCACGGCCAACAGCCCCCAGCCCACGGCACGGGGCGGCCGCGCAAAGCCATAGACCAGGCGCGGCGGTGCCAGACGGGTCATTGCAGCACTCCATGAGAAATCGCTCCCACGCTCCCCTGCTGCGCGAGGTCCGCTGCCGCCCGAGGGAGCGCTTTCACCGGCGATGAAAAAAAGCGCCGGCCCGCCGACACAGGGTCGGAGGAACGGCGCTTTGGCATCGTGCGACGGGTGAGAGGTCTCAGATCCGCTTGAAAATCAGCGAACCGTTGGTTCCACCGAAACCGAAGTTGTTCTTCAAGGCGATATCCATCTTCATGTCCCGGGCCGTGTTGGCACAGTAGTCAAGATCGCACTCGGGATCCTGCGAGAAGATGTTGATCGTCGGCGGTACCTTTTGGTGGTACAGCGCGAGCACCGTGAATACGCTTTCAATACCGCCAGCACCGCCGAGCAGGTGACCGGTCATCGACTTGGTCGAACTCACAACCATGTTCTTGGCATGGTCTCCGAGGGCCGCCTTGATGGCATTGGTCTCGTTGAGGTCGCCCAGGGGCGTTGAGGTGCCATGGGCATTGAGGTAATCCACCTGGTCGGCGTTGATACCCGCATTGCGCATGGCGTTTTGCATGGCGCGGCGTGGGCCGTCCATGTTGGGCGCTGTCATGTGACCGGCGTCGGCACTCATGCCGAAACCCGCCAATTCAGCGTAAATCTTGGCACCGCGGGCCTTGGCGTGTTCGTACTCTTCGAGCACCAACATGCCGGCACCCTCGCCCAGCACAAAACCGTCACGGTCCTTGTCCCAGGGGCGCGAAGCTGTCTTGGGATCGTCATTGCGCGTGGAAAGCGCGCGCATGGCGGCAAAGCCACCGACGCCCAGGGGCGACACTGTCGCTTCCGTGCCGCCGGCGATCGCCACATCGGCGTCGCCGTACTCGATCATGCGACCCGCTTCACCGATGCAATGCAGACCGGTGGTACATGCCGTGACCACTGCCAGATTCGGCCCCTTGAAGCCGAAACGCATGGACACATGACCGGCCACCATGTTGATGATGGACGCGGGCACGAAAAACGGCGTGATGCGGCGCGGGCCGCGACTTGCCAGTTCAATCTGGGTGTTTTCAATCAGGGGCAGGCCACCAATGCCCGAGCCCACCACGCACGCAATGCGCGTAGCGAGTTCCTCGGACAAGGCGTCGCCCGTAGGCAAGCCTGCATCCTGAACGGCTTGCGCCGCAGCCGCAATGCCATAGTGGATGAATGTGTCCATTCCCCGCGCATCCTTGGCGCTGAGATAGGACTCCAAATCAAACCCCTTGACCTCGCCTGCAATCTTGCAGGAAAAGTTCGACGTGTCGAACTTGGTGATGAGGTCAATTCCGGACTGGCCGGCCAAAATATTGGCCCAGGCATCCGCCACCGTGTTACCCACGGGGCTGATGCAACCCAGGCCGGTCACGACAACGCGACGACGGCTCATGCGTAAACTTTCTACTGAACGCTCGGTGCGCAGGCCTTAGGCCTTTTGGTGGGTATTGGCGTAATCGATGGCGTTTTGCACCGTCGTGATCTTCTCGGCGTCTTCGTCGGGAATCTCGATGCCAAACTCGTCTTCCAAAGCCATCACCAGTTCCACGGTGTCCAGCGAGTCTGCGCCCAGGTCAGCCACGAAGGCCTTTTCGCTGGTGACTTGAGACTCTTCCACGCCAAGTTGTTCGGCAATGATTTTTTTGACACGTGCTTCGATATCGCTCATGGTTTCCCTCTGGGGGTTGTGAATGAATCCGCGATTCTAGCTGCTTAGGGCAAAACCCCTGAGCAGCCTGCCGCTCGGACATACGGCGTTGACACTTGACGATTACATATACATGCCGCCATTGACATGCAGCTCTTGACCTGTTACATAGCCGGCGCCGGCGGATGCAAGATAGGCCACTGCATGGGCAATGTCGGACGGCTGACCCAGCTGACCCAGAGCGATCTGGGTTTGCAGGGCCTTGCGTTGCTCTTCTGGCAGCTGCGCGGTCATGTCGGTCTCAATGAAACCAGGGGCCACACAGTTGACGGTGATGTTGCGGCTGCCCAGCTCGCGCGCCAGGGCGCGCGACATGCCGGCCACACCGGCCTTGGCGGCCGCGTAGTTGGCCTGACCCGGGTTGCCCGAGGCTCCGACCACGCTGGTGATCGAGATAATGCGGCCAAAGCGCTGCTTCATCATCGGACGAATGGCCGCGCGGCTGACGCGGAAGACCGCTTTCAGATTGGTGTCAATCACCGCATCCCAGTCGTCGTCCTTCATGCGCATGGCGAGCTGGTCGCGGGTAATACCCGCGTTGTTGACCAGCACATGCAGGCCGCCCTGGGCCTTGACGATAGCGTCAACCAGGGCATCCACGGCTGCGCCGTCGGTGACGTTGAGGTTGACACCCCTGCAGCCAGGAAAGGCCGCCAGGGCCTCGCTGATGCGCTCGGCGCCGCTGTCCGAGGTGGCAGTACCGACGACCTGGTAGCCGCGACCGGCCAGCTCCAGGGCGATGGCGGCGCCAATGCCACGCGTGGCACCGGTCACGAGAGCAACTTGGGGCTTGGTTTCTGTCATGCGAGCAATTCTTTCACTTCGGCCAACGTGGCCGGATCGTACAGGGCTGCGCCTGTGAGTTCAGCGTCGATGCGACGGGTCAAGCCCGCCAGCACCTTGCCAGGGCCGCATTCGACCAGATGGGTCACGCCGCGGGCCTTGATGGCCTGCACGCACTCCACCCAGCGCACCGGGCCGAAGGCCTGACGGTACAAGGCTTCACGGATCGCATCCGCTTCGGTCTGCACTGCGACGTCGATGTTGTTGATGACGGGAATCCGTGGCGCCGCCAGGACGGTTTGCGCCAGGGCCGCGCGCAGCTTTTCGGCCGCGGGCTTCATCAGGCTGGAATGGAAGGGCGCCGACACCGGCAGCGGCAGCGCGCGCTTGGCGCCTGCGGCCTTCAAGGCTTCGCAGGCTTTTTCCACGGCCAGCTTGCTGCCGGCAATCACGGTTTGCGAAGGATCGTTGAAGTTCACGGCCTCGACGACTTCAGCGCCGCCCAGGCTGGCGGTCACTTCGGCGCAACCGGCCGTCACCGTGGCGGCAGGAAGCCCCAGGATGGCCGCCATGGCGCCCGTACCCACGGGCACGGCCTCCTGCATGGCCTGGGCACGCAGGCGCACCAGCGGCGCGGCCTGGGCCAGCGTCAGCACGCCCGAGGCCACCAGCGCCGAATACTCGCCCAGCGAGTGTCCGGCCAGGGCCGCGGGTTGGGCGCCGCCTTCGGCGCACCACACGCGCCATGCAGCCACCGCCGCCACCAGCATCACCGGCTGGGTGTTGGTGGTCATGGCCAGCGCTTCCTTGGGGCCTTCGTGGATCAGGCGCGCGAGGTCTTCACCCAGCGCGTCGGAAGCTTCGACCAGCGTCTGGACGACCACGGGATGGTCTTGCCAGGCGTCCAGCATGCCCACGGATTGCGATCCCTGACCAGGAAAGACAAATGCAAATTTCTTCATGCTCACCGTCTTGCGTTGAATTTTTGATAAAGCGGCGCCCGGCGCCGCTGATGACTACAGCTTCAGCAGCACCGCGCCCCAGGTGAAGCCGCCGCCCACGCCTTCGAGCAGCAGGGTCTGGCCGGGCTTGATCTGGCCGCTGCGCACGCCGTGGTCCAGCGCCAGCGGAATCGATGCCGCCGACGTGTTGCCGTGCTGGTCCACCGTGATGATGACCTTGTCCATGGACAGCTTGAGCTTCTTGGCCGTGCTCTGCATGATGCGGATGTTCGCCTGGTGGGGAATCAACCAGTCGATGTCGGCTTCGCTCATGCCGGCCTTGTCCAGCGTCGCCCGCGCGGCCTTGTCCAGCACGCCCACAGCCAGCTTGAACACGGCCTGACCGTCCATCTTGAGCACGGGGTCGCCGATCACCTGGCCGCCCGAGACATTGCCCGGCACGCACAGGATGCCGCTGTGCTTGCCGTCGGCATGCAGGTCGCTGGCCAGGATGCCGGGCTGCTCCGATGCTTCGAGCACCACCGCGCCCGCGCCGTCGCCGAACAGCACGCAGGTCGTGCGGTCGTTGAAATCGAGGATGCGGCTGAAGACTTCGGCACCGATCACCAGCGCGCACTTGGCCGTGCCGGTCTGGATCAGGGCATCGGCCACGGTCAGCGCGTAGACAAAGCCGCTGCACACGGCCTGCACGTCAAAGGCCGGGCAGCCGTTGGCGCCCAGCTTGTGCTGCAGGATAGCGGCCGACGAAGGGAACACCATGTCGGGCGTGGACGTCGCGACGATGATCAGGTCGACCTCGTCGGGACGCCGACCCGCGGCTTCCAGGGCCTTGCGCGCGGCTTCCATAACCAGGTCGCTGCTGCAGACATAGGGGGCGGCGTAATGCCGGGCACGGATGCCGGTGCGCTCCACGATCCATTCATCCGAGGTTTCAATACCGCGGGTGGCCAGCTCGGCTTGCAGGTCCTGGTTGGTGACGCGCCGAGGCGGCAGATAACTTCCGGTGCCGGTGATGCGGGAATAAATTCTCATCTGTTTCAAAGCTCAAGACGCCGACGCAGCAGGCGCCAGACTGGCAGGCGCTGCGGCCAACAAAGGCGCTGCGTGGGCAATCCGGGACTGAACGCGTTCAAGCAAGTTATTGCAGGCCGCATCATACGCGCGGCTCAGCGCGTACTCGAAAGCAATCGCATCCGCCGATCCATGGCTCTTGAAGACCAGGCCGCGCAAGCCCAGCAGGGCCGCGCCGTTGTAGCGCCGGTGGTCCATGCGCTTCATCAGCGCCGACAGCACCGGATAGGCCACGATGGCGGCCATCTTGGTCCACAGATTGCGCTTGAATTCCTGCTTGAGTCCGCCGGTGATCATCGAGGCCACGCCTTCGCTGGTCTTGAGCGCGACATTGCCGACGAAACCGTCGCAGACCACGATATCCACCGTGCCCTTGAAGATGTCATTGCCTTCGACATTGCCGTAGAAGTTCAATTCACCGGCCTGACCGGCCTTGCGCAGCAATTCGCCCGTGCGCTTGATGATGTCGCTGCCCTTGATGGCTTCTTCACCGATGTTGAGCAGGCCGACCGAGACGGCCGAACCTTCCTGCAGCGCCGACACCAGGGCCGTGCCCATGAAGGCGAACTGCAGCATGTGCTCGGCCGTGCAATCCACATTGGCACCCAGATCGAGCACCGTGGTGGCCTGGCCTTTGCTGTTGGGGAGTTGGGCGGCGATGGCGGGGCGGTCTATGCCGTCCAGCGTCTTGAGCACGTAGCGGGCAATGGCCATCAGGGCGCCCGTGTTGCCGGCCGACACGGCAGCGGCGGCAGCTCCAGCTTTGACCTGCTCAATGGCCACACGCATGGAAGAGTCTTTTTTGCGCCTCAGCGCGACTTCGACGGGGTC
The DNA here is from genome assembly GCA_023622805.1 of Pseudomonadota bacterium. Taxonomy (GTDB): domain Bacteria; phylum Pseudomonadota; class Gammaproteobacteria; order Burkholderiales; family Burkholderiaceae_C; genus Comamonas; species Comamonas bellezanensis. The sequence goes on from JAMNYN010000734.1 coordinate 9,096, forward strand.
GTCCATACCGACCACTTCCGAAGCAGGGACCAGCGTGACGCGCGCATGCTGGAAGGATTCCAGGCTGTCGGGCTTGCCAACGAGCAACAAGTGCGCGTCGGGATGTTTGTCGAGGAACTGACGGCACGCCGCGAGCGTGACGCGGGGGCCGTGATCGCCCCCCATGCAGTCAACAGCCAGTGTGATCATGGGCGACTTGCGGACCTGTTGCGAGGTCCCAAATGAAAAGTAATGCGTTCAAAAACACAAAAGCCCGCGCTACTTTTTTTGTAGCCGCGGGCCTTGTGGGAGCGGTCGAAGATCAGGCTTCGGACTTGTTCTTCAGCACCTGACGGCCACGGTAGACACCGGTGGGGCTGATGTGGTGGCGCAGATGGATTTCGCCGGTGGTGGGCTCAACTGCGATACCGGGCACATTCAGTGCATTGTGCGAACGGTGCATACCGCGCTTGGAGGGGGATTTTTTGTTTTGCTGAACAGCCATGATGGCTCCTGAGTCTTGAAGGGGTTGGTAAAAAACGCGATCAGCCCATTGAAGACACGAGGGGATTCGCGAGAAGCCTAAGAGTATAACGCAAACGTCTTCAAAGGGGAATTATTGGCCGGGCTACTTGCCCGGCTTGGTGATGCGCAGACTGGAAAGAGCGGCAAAAGGATTGGGCTTTTCGCTGTTGGCCTGCTCGAAATCCTCGTCGCTGGAGGCCAGCGGCACGACTTCGGGGCAGACGTCGTGCATGGGCACAACGGGTAATTCCATCAGCAGCTCATCCTCGAGCAGCTCACGCAAATTGAATTCGCGGCTCATCGCCAGCAAATCTTCTTCGCTTTCATCGTCCAGTGCTTCCGCCGTGGCTTCATCGGCCACAAAGCGGAAAGACCGGTCGACATCCAAG
>JAMNYN010000324.1 GCA_023622805.1 Pseudomonadota bacterium
GACTCTGCGAATCACTTAAGTGATGATTGAGGGATGAAAGCACTTGATATATCAATCTAACGAGCGGGTGGCGTAGGCCGGCTTGCTGCGGCAATCGGCGTTGGCCAATCTGTCATCAGCAATTGGCGAGCGCGAGGTACCAAGCCGGATCCTGTGTACTGCGTTGCGATCGAGCGCTTTACCGCCGTCTCTCGCCAGGAGCTCCGTCCCGACGACTGGCAGCGGATCTGGCCCGAGCTTGCAGTCGCGCCCAGCGAAGCCCCGGACCCCTCTACCCAGCCCACCACCCAGGAGGCCCCCCATGGCTGAGCAAATCACAAGGCAGGCGTTGGAGGCGGCGCGTCTTGCCCTTCTTTCGCACGACAACTGCTTGATCACAGACAGGCCAGACCTGCCTCGCGCGGAGGAGTCGGGATGGACTACGGATTTTTCGCGTGAGCTGGCGCTGATCGACGTGGCGCTCACTCCATCAAATGAGCCGAGGAGCAGGTCTGAATGACTGACCCAACTGACAAACTTTCCCCGGCCGAGTCTGCAGCCGCCACCTTGGTCTTGAAGGCGCTTCACGGCTTGGACGCCAAGCAGATTGATCGCGTGCTGGCCCAGGTCCGGGACCAGCTGGCGCTGGATGACTCCACGCCGGCGTTCTCCCGCGGCATCGCCGGCCCGCTGGGCAAGCTCGACACGTCCTTGCGCACGAAGGTCGACGAGACGACGGCTGACCAATTCCTGCACCACTGCGCGCACCAGGGCACCGACACCTCGACGCTGCTGCGCGACTGCGTCTACGCCCTGGTCTATGGGCGCACATACCGGCAAATGGTGGTGGAGAGGATTAACCATGACGCCAAGCGTACAGAGGCGTTGGCCAAGCTCATAGCGCCTTTTGGTAGCCCCGAATTCGGAGGGGCAGGCCGATGAACGCACCTACACCGATTGCTCTGGTGGGCGCGGCCCTGACCATGAGCAGCCGCGAGATTGCGGACCTGACCGGTAAGCGTCACGACAACGTGATGCCTGTCTGCCGCTCGCTGCGCGACCTCGGGGTGTGCCCTGAAATTCAGGAGACCCCCTACACCAACCCTCAGAACGGCCAGACCTACCTGGAGTGCCGTTTGAACAAGCGTGACTCGCTGGTGCTGATCGCCCGGCTGTCGCCCGAGTTCACGGCCAAGGTCGTTGACCGCTGGCAGGAACTGGAAGCGCAAGCAGCGCCAGCACTGCCCCGGACCATTGCCCAGGCCCTGCGCTTGGCTGCTGACCAGGCTGAGCAGCTGGAGCAGCAACAGGCCGCGCTGGCGCTGGCAGCCCCCAAGGTGGAGTTTGTGGACCGCTACGTGGCTGCTACGTCGGGGGAGAAGGGTTTTCGCGAGGTTTGCAAGCTGCTGAAGGCCAACGAGAACCAGTTTCGTGATTTCCTGCTGCGGGAAAAGATCATGTACGTCCTGGCCGGCAAGTGGACGCCACACGCCCAGCACCTGGATACGGACCGCTTTGTGGTCAAGACCGGCACCGCGCCGCGCTCAGACCACGCCTATGCCCAGGCGAAGTTCACCGCCAAGGGCATTGAGTGGGTTGCGGGCCTGTGGGGCCAGCACCAGGCCCGGCTGGCCCAGGCAGGGGGGATGCACGCATGAGCACCATGATCATGGCGGTGTGCTGGCCTTTGACGATGTCTCCTGCGCAGAAGGCTGTGCTGATTTCTCTGGCTGACCAGGCGAACGACGATGGCGTGTGCTGGCCCGGCGTGGCGACCATCGCGCGGCGCACCTGCCTTTCCGAGCGCGCTGTGCAGGAAGCCATTGGCTGGCTGCAGACGGTGGGCATCGTGTTTCGTGAGTATCGCGTGAACACGAGCACCAGCTACACCATCACGCCAGCCAACTTTAAGCCTGCTGCTGCGCCTGTGAAGCGCAAACGCGGTGCTGGTGCAGATGGCGCACCCCCCGCAGATGGCGCACCGGGTGCAGATGGCGCACCGGGTGATGCAGATGGCGCACCCGCCCCCCGCAAACGGCGCACCCGTGGGGTGCAGGAGGCGCACCTCGGGGGTGC
>JAMNYN010000257.1 GCA_023622805.1 Pseudomonadota bacterium
CCGGGCGTTCTCTTCGTTGATGCGCTTTTCGATTTCGGCCAGCAGCTTGACCAGTTGCTGGCGCTTCTCCTGCTGGCTGAGCTTGTCCTGGGACGGTGCGGCCTCGCGCGGATCGAGCGGCGCCATGGTCGCCACCCGCTGGCGCAGCTGGGTCAGCAGCACGGCTTGCTGCTCCTGCATGGCATCGAGCTTGCGCTGGGCCTCTTCGAAATCATCGCCCACGGCAGTCAGTGCCGAATAGGGCAGGGGGCTGGTGGCGCGCCCCTTGGCGGCTTCTCCACCGCCGGCCAGCGAGGCCTGGGCAATCGCCTGGGCTTTCTCCGGCCGTTCCTGGGATTTGGCGTTGACCAGGATGACTTCCAGCGGCGTGTCCTGGAACACGCGCTCGAAAGCCTGGGGGTGCACAAAGCGCACGGACAGCACCACCACGTGCAGCGCTATCGAGATACCGAGCGCAAGCTGCAGGGTGCTCAAGGAGCGAAGCACGTTGGGACGTTTCACGGTGCGGGAGCAGGGGCGCTGGCGCTGTCGGTCTCGTTCATGTCCACGGCGATGGCGATGGGGCCGGCGACGGCGTCGTCATCTTCCTCGGCCGCGTCCTCCTGCGCTCCCGTGGCCTGGGCTTCAGGGCTGTCCAGGCGTTCGATCAGCGTGCCGTTCACGTCCAGCATGATCTCGTCGATCTCGCCCAGGCGTACCTTGATGCGCGCGCCGCGCGGCAGGCCCTGGGCACCGAGCACGGGCAGGACCAGCGGCAGATGCTCGGCCCGTGCCAGGAAGCTGCCGCCAGGGCCTTCCTTGATGACGCTGGCTTCGATTTCGGTGATGCCGTTCTGCTCCAGGTACTTGAGCGTCCAGAAGCGTTCCATGCCGGACTGGTAGCCGTTGTAGGCGCTGTAGGCGGTGTCGAAGCTGCTGATGATGGCGTACAGGTCCGCGTCCTTGGGCTTGAACGGAGCGGCCAGGGCCGCGGTCTTGCCATTGCGCACGCAGGCAATGATTTGCCACTGGTTGACCAGGTCGACGTAGCGGCGCAGCGGCGAAGTCGCCCAGGCATAGCTTTTGACGCCGATGCCGGCGTGCGGCAAGGCCTTGGTGCCCATGCGCACCTTGACGCCGGGCGACAGGCTGGCCTGGCTGCGGTAGATGCCTGGCACGCCGTGGTCGGCAAGCAGATTGCCCCAGGTGCTGTTGGCCACGATGGCGGCTTCGGCGACGATCAGGTCCAGCGGCGCGCCGCGCTTGCGGGTCGTGATCTGCACACGCTCATTGCCCGAGGGCTCGCCGCCGGTGCCGCCTTCGAGGCGGAAGTTGTAGTCCGGACGGTTGAAAGTCTCGGGCTTGCCGCGCACGACTTCACGCTGGGCCTTGAGGTGCTTGGCCAGGCGGTGCAGGAAAGTGAACTCGCTGCGCTTTTCCTGCAGCGCCGCAGGCGTGCCTTCGACTTCGAGCGATGGGTCGTTCAGCCATTCCTCGGTCACGATGTGATCGAGCTTGTCATGGCGGAAGTTGGTCTGCACCGGCACGCGCTCCAGGCGCGTTTCGGTGGCGACGAACTCCAGCGTTTCTTCGTTGATGGTCACATACAGCGACACGGCCGGGTTGGCGCGGCCTTCGTCCAGCGTATAGACCTGCACCACCTCGTCGGGCAGCATGGTGACCTTGTAGCCCGGCATGTAGACCGTGGACAGGCGGTTGCGGCCGAGCTGGTCCAGCGGCGTGCCGGGCACGATGGCCAGGCCGGGCGCGGCGATGTGCACGCCCAGCGTCACGGTCCCGGTACCCAGGCCCTGGATGGACAGCGCATCGTCGATTTCGGTGGTGGCCGAATCGTCGATGGAGTAGGCCTGCACGGCTGCCAGCGGCAGGTCCTGCGGCGGCTGGGGCGCGGTCAGCGGCGGGAAGGCCGTGCCCTTGGGGAAGTTGTCCAGCAGGAAGCGCTTCCAGTGGAATTCGTAGGCCGAGTCGATGGCGCCAGCGCGCTGCAACAGGTCCAGCGGCGCGAGGTGGGTGGCGCGGCTGGCTTCGACCACGGCCTTGTATTCGGGCGCGTTCTTGTCGGGGCGGAACAGGATCTTGTAGAGCTGCTCGCGCACGGGTGCCGGGCATTCGCCCCGGCCCAGTTGCGCAGCCCATTCCTCGATCTGCGCCAGGATCTGCTTTTTCTTTTCGATGGCGGCCAGCGCCTGCTGCAGGATTTCGGCCGAAGCCTTGCGAAAACGCCCCTTGCCGGCGCGGCGGAAGTAGTGCGGCGCGTCAAACAGCGCGAGCAGCGTTCCGGCCTGCTGGGCCAGGGTGGCGTTTTCCGAGAAATAGTCGCGTGCGAGCTCGGCGAAGCCGAACTCGTCTTCGGGGGCGAATTCCCAGGCCAGGTCCAGCTCCATGCCGTCGGCCTGGGCCTGCGCCTGTGCCATCAGTTCGGCCGGGGTCGGCTTGTCGAACTTGATCAGAATATGGGCGGCCTTGACCTTGACCCGTTTGCCGGTATCGAGTTCGATCTGGGCGGAGGTGTCGGTTTCAGACAGGATGCGACCGGCCAGGAACTTGCCGGCTTCTTCAAACAATGCGTGCATGCTTGCAATTGTCCCATGAGGTCCGGGGTGGCTGCAGGGCTTTTTCCTTGCGCCGTGCCGGGCTGCGTGGGTCTCAGGGCAGCGCCAGGAAGGCGCTGATGCGCGGGATATGGCGGGCGAAGTCGCTGAGCGCGTGCTCGCCGCCTTCCTGCAGGGCGATCTGCGCCGCGGGATAACGGGCCACCATTTCCCGCCAGTCCAGCACTTCGTCGCCCTTGGCGATGAAGGCTAGTTCGGGCGCGGCCGCGGGCAGGCCGTGCGTGTCCAGGGCCTGCAATTCGTCAATGAACTCGGGCTGGAAGAAAAAATGCTCCGAGGGGTCGTGCCAGGCGGTTTGCTCGCCGATGTAGCGCGCCAGGTCGCGCGCCGGGAACACCGCCGGATTGAGCAGCACGCTGGGGCAGCGGCGCTGTTGGGCGAACCAGCTGGCGTAGAAGCCGCCGAGCGACGAGCCCATCACCGCCGTCGTGGCGCGCGGCCAGTCGGCCGTGCCCGCCAGCAGCAACTGCGCGGCTTCGCGCGGCGAAGGCGGCAGCTGCGGGCACCACCAGTGCACGCTCGGGTGGTGGGCCGCGACGTAGTCCGCCATCTGCTGCGCCTTGAGCGATTGGGGGGAAGAGCGGAAACCGTGCAGATAGAGCAGATGGGTCGTGGGCATGGTGATCAGAAGCAGTGCGACACCGCCATTGTGGCCTGTGGGCCCGCCGCGGCGCCGCTGCCCCGTGGCAGCCGATGGATTTGCCGGGCAACGGATAATCGCGGCCATATGTCTGCAGCAGAATTCGATAAGCCCTCGGCCCTTCAACGCATAGCTCCGCTGTTTCGCGGTTTTGACGGCCCTTTGGTGCTGTTGGTGCTGCTGCTCGCCTCCATCGGCCTGACAGCCATGTACTCCTCGGGCTATGACCACGGCAGCCGCTTTGCCGATCATGGCCGCAACATGCTGATTGCCGTGGGCTTGCTGTTCCTGGTGGCCCAGGTGCCTCCCCAGCACATGATGAAAGTGGCCGTGCCGCTGTACCTGCTGGGCGTGGCGCTGCTGGTGGCGGTGGCGATGTTCGGCATCACCAAGAAAGGCGCCCAGCGCTGGGTGAACGTGGGCGTGGTGATCCAGCCCAGCGAATTGCTCAAGATTGCCACGCCGCTGATGCTGGCCTGGTGGTTCCAGCGGCGCGAAGGGCAACTGCGCTCGGCGGATTTCGCGCTGGCCCTGCTGCTGCTGATGGTGCCCGTGGGGCTGATCATGAAGCAGCCCGACCTGGGCACGTCGCTGCTGGTGATGGCCGCCGGCCTGTCGGTGATCTTCTTTGCGGGCCTGTCCTGGAAGCTGGTGCTGCCACCGGTCGTGCTGGGATTGATAGGCATAGTGCTCATCGTCTGGTTCGAGCCCCAGCTGTGCGCCGACGGCGTGCGCTGGCCGGTGCTGCATGAATACCAGCAGACGCGCATCTGCACCCTGCTCGATCCCACGCGCGATCCGCTGGGCAAAGGGTTTCACATCATCCAGGGAATGATTGCCATCGGCTCGGGCGGCATCTGGGGCAAGGGCTTCATGGCGGGCACGCAAACCCATCTGGAATTCATTCCCGAGCGCACCACCGATTTCATCTTTGCCGCCTTTTCCGAAGAGTTCGGCCTGCTGGGTAATCTGTTGCTCATCGTCGGCTTTCTGCTGCTGGTGTGGCGCGGCCTGGTCATCGCCTCGCGCGCCCAGCAGCTGTTCGCGCGGCTGATGGCGGCGGCGGTGGCCATGATTTTCTTCACCTATGCTTTCGTCAACATGGGCATGGTCAGTGGCATCCTGCCGGTGGTGGGCGTGCCTTTGCCTTTCGTCAGCTATGGCGGCACGGCCATGGTGACGCTGGGATTGGCGCTGGGCGTGCTGATGTCGGTAGCGCGTTCGCAGCGCCAACTGCCCCAGGACGTGGCGCTGGCCCGCTGAACGCAGGCGGTTTCGTGGCGTAAATGTTAAAAAATGTGAGCAAACGGTGTTGATCCATACTGTTTTTCACAAAGTTCGAGCGGTTTATTCCAGCGTGTGCATGGGTTTGTAGCTATTGTTTTTGATTTTTTGCGCGGAATATCTTCCATTGCGGTAGATGATGCTAAATGTTACAAATGCGCAGCCGGGCGCAGCGACAGTGCTGTGCCTGCGGCAAATGTCAGTCCTGCAGGAGAACTTCCATGACCGCCAAATTCGAACTCAAAAAGTCACGGAACGACAAGTTCCTCTTCAACCTGCTGGCCCGCAATGGCCAGATCATCCTTTCCAGCGAGATGTATGAGGCCAAGGCCAGCGCGCTCAATGGCATCGAGTCGGTGCGCAAGAACGCCGTCGATGACAAGCGCTACGACTCGCTCAATGCCAAGGATGGCTCGCCCTATTTCACGCTCAAGGCGACCAATGGCCAGATCATCGGCCAAAGCCAGATGTATTCCAGCGCCCAGTCGCGCGACGCCGGCATCGAATCGGTGCAGAGCAACGCGCCGGCCGCGGTGCTGGACGATCAGACTTGAATAAATGGCCCCCTGAGCGGCTTTGCCGCTTCCCCCCAAGGGGGACGGCAGCCTCGGTGCGGGGCGGCCCTTCCTCGCTGCCCCATTGCTCGGCCACGCCAGTTGCGTGGGCCGTGAGCGATGCGAGCGCTGAGGTGGCTACCGAGGGAGTTGTTTTGCGGGCCAGTGCATGACGAGGGCATGGAGCGGTGCCTACAATGGTGGAATGATCTCCCGCGAACCCACTATCGAACGCCTGGCCACTGCCCGCAGCTTGTTGCTCGAGCCCTTTGGCCTGGATGAATCCCACCTGGCACGCGCCCTGGCCGAGATCCGCTCGCACCAAGTCGACGATGCCGACCTGTACTTTCAATACACCCGTGCCGAAGGCTGGAGCCTGGAAGAGGGCATCGTCAAGACCGGCTCCTTCAGCATTGACCAGGGTGTGGGCGTGCGCGCCGTGAGCGGCGAGAAAACGGCGTTTGCCTATTCCGACGACATCTCCGAAGCGTCCCTGCTCGACGCCGCGCGCACGGTGCGCAGCATCTCCAGTTGCGCCCAAAGCCAGCGCGCCAAGGTGGTGCGCCCCAAGATTGTGGGCAGCCGCTCGCTGTACCCCGGCATCGATCCCATTGCCACGCTCGACAGCACGGCCAAGGTGGAACTGCTGGGCCGGGTGGAAAAACTCGGCCGCGCCAAGGACCCGCGCGTGGTGCAGGTCATGGCGGGACTGGCCAGTGAATACGACGTGGTGCTGATCGCGCGTGCCGACGGCACGCTGGCGGCCGATGTGCGCCCGCTGGTGCGCCTGTCGGTGACGGTGATCGCCGAACACAAGGGCCGGCGCGAAGTCGGCTCGGCCGGCGGCGGTGGCCGCTTCGGCCTGGCCTATTTCAGCGAAGAACAGATCAGCCAGTATGTGGACGAGGCTGTGCATGCGGCCCTGGTCAACCTGGAGTCGCGGCCCGCACCGGCCGGTGAAATGACCGTGGTGCTGGGCTCGGGCTGGCCTGGCATCCTGTTCCACGAAGCCGTGGGCCACGGCCTGGAAGGCGACTTCAACCGCAAGGGTTCGAGTGCGTTCAGCGGCCGCATCGGTCAGCGCGTGGCGGCCAAGGGCGTCAACGTGCTCGACGACGGCACCATCCCCGACCGCCGCGGTTCGCTCAATGTGGACGACGAAGGCTGTGCCTCCCAGCGCAATGTGCTGATCGAGGACGGCATTCTCAAGGGCTACATCCAGGACTCGATGAATGCCCGCCTGATGGGCGTGGCGTCCACGGGCAACGGTCGGCGTGAAAGCTATGCGCACATTCCCATGCCGCGCATGACCAACACCTACATGACCGGCGGTGACCGCGAGCCCGAGGAAATCGTGGCCAGCATCAAGAAGGGCTTGTACGCGACCAACTTCGGCGGCGGCCAGGTCGACATCACCAGCGGCAAGTTCGTGTTCTCGGCCAGCGAAGCCTATTGGGTGGAAAACGGCAAGATCCAGTACCCCGTCAAGGGCGCCACCATCGTCGGCAGCGGCCCTGAGTCGCTCAAGAAGATCAGCATGATAGGCAACGACATGCGCCTGGACCCCGGCGTCGGTACCTGTGGCAAGGAAGGCCAGAGCGTGCCCGTGGGCGTGGGCCAGCCGACGCTGCGCATCGACGGCCTCACCGTGGGTGGAACCGCCTGAGACTGGCCCGCCAGCGAGCACACCAAGCAAAGAGGGCTGTTCAGCCCTCTTTTTTTGCGCCTTTTCAGGCGCTGATCATGCGTGCCGCGGGCATGGTCTTAGGCGGGAAATGTGATTTTTAATTTCTGGGATTTCCGCTGGATTCAATTGCAAAATCGGCTCATGGCGCAGTTTTATTGCGTTTGAATGCTTTGCAAAAGGATAAACGCAGGTTTGTTGAGTGATGTGTTGCCTTGAGGCAACGCGGCTGCATGCGCCGGCGGGATCGGTCTGTGATACATTTTGAACCTATGAATGCAGCGCGCGCTTACTTTTCCTATTTTTGGTTCTCTGTCCCAGGCGGATGAGAGGCGAGCGCACAAGCACCCGAAAGAACTCTCTAAAAAACCGCCGAAGCTGAAAAGCTCGGCGGTTTTTTTTTGGCCCTGATTCCTCGTCTTCCACGAAAGCAATCGATGAACGCTCCTACCGCTTCCGCCAGCGATTCCTGGTATCGCAGCTCTGTGCAGAAAACTGGCCAGACTGACGACGAACGTATCAAGGACATCACTGTGTTACCCCCTCCAGAGCATCTCATCCGCTTCTTCCCCATCTGCGGGACACCAGTGGAAAGCCTGATCAGCAATACGCGGCTGAACATTCACCGCATCATGGCGCGTGAGGACGACCGTCTGCTGGTCATCATCGGCCCCTGCTCCATCCATGACCCCGCGGCGGCCATTGATTACGCCCGCCGCCTGGCCGTGGTGCGCGAGCAGTACAAGGACACGCTGGAGATCGTGATGCGGGTGTACTTCGAGAAGCCACGCACCACCGTGGGCTGGAAGGGCCTGATCAACGACCCCTACCTCGACCAGAGCTACCGCATCGACGAAGGCCTGCGCATTGCACGCCAGTTGCTGATCGACATCAACCGCCTGGGCGTGCCAGCGGCCAGCGAGTTCCTGGACGTGATCTCGCCCCAGTACATTGCCGACCTGATCAGTTGGGGCGCCATCGGTGCGCGCACCACCGAAAGCCAGGTGCACCGCGAACTGGCTTCGGGCATCTCGGCGCCCATCGGCTTCAAGAACGGCACGGATGGCAATATTCGCATCGCCACCGACGCCATCCAGTCGGCCGGCCGCGGCCACCACTTCCTGTCGGTTCACAAGAACGGCCAGGTGGCCGTCGTCAACACCACGGGCAACCAGGACTGCCACGTGATTCTGCGCGGCGGCAAGACGCCCAACTATGACGCGGCCAATGTGGCAGCGGCCTGCGCGGACCTGCGCGCCGCCGGCCTGCCCGACACCTTGATGGTGGACTGCAGCCACGCCAACAGCTCCAAGCAGCATGAGCGCCAGAAAGACGTGGCCCGCGACATCGCCGGCCAGGTGGCGGGTGGCTCGGACTCGGTGTTCGGCCTGATGATAGAAAGCAACATCCACGCCGGCGCGCAGAAATTCACGCCCGGCAAGGACGATGTGGCGACGCTCAAGTACGGTCAGAGCATCACCGATGCCTGCCTGAGCTGGGAAGACTCGCTGCAAAGCCTGGCCGAGCTGTCGCAGGCCGTGCAGGCCCGCCGCGTGCACCAGGCTGTGCCTTCTGAGGCGGCGCTGGCTTGATGTTTAGGCACCCCCTGAGCCGCTGACGCGGCTTCCCCCTCTCAACCTGCGGTGGAGGGGGACGGCACCCTCGCTGCGCGGCGGCGCTTGCTCGGTGCCCCTGAGCTGGGGTGCGCCAGTTGCGTGGGCTGTGGGTGGCGCTAGCGCCAGAAAACCTCTGGGCTCGGACGCGCCAGTTTCAGGCGTCGGGCACGTGACCGGTGTTGAGCACCCGGTCGATTTGCTGCAGGCTGGCCAGCAGTCGGCTGCAGTCCAGGGGCGCAAGCCGTGCGAATTCGTGCTCGCCCAGGGCGTGGGTGTTGCAATTGCCTGGCAGCGGGCTGTGGGCGTCGATCAAGGCGTTCAGGCGCGGGACAAACACCCATTGCAGCCACTGGTGGAATTCCAGCGTGTCGTACATGAAGGGCATGGTCGAAGCCATGGCTTCGGCACTGGGCGGTACGGTGGACCACAGGTCCAGGGCGCGCATCTCCGCTTCCAGCGCCTGGAGCCGCTCCAGGAGTTCATGGTGCTGAGCAGTAAGAGACATGGTGTCGCCTGTGTGTCGAGGAAAAGGGGGGTGGGTGATTTTAGCCAGCCCTGGGCGGAACTGCTCGCAGTCCCGCTGGCGGCCGCGCCGGAATTGGGTTTAAGCTGGCTTCAGTTGTTGTTCCCTCCATCCGCAGAAAGGCCTCCATGCACAGCGAAGTGACCGTTACCCTGTCCCCTGAACAAGAATTCCGTGCCGACTTGCGTGGAGTGGAGCCCATGGCCCACGAAGCCGCGCGCCGCTGGCTGGACGAACAATTCACGACCCTCGATTGCGAGCCTTTGCGCCCCAGCGGCAAGGTGCTGCTGGCCGACAAGCTGCTCACGGTGGCGCATGCCGCCGGAGCCGCCCGGCTAAGCGACCCCGACTGGCTGCAAGCCTTTGGCCGGGCCGCGACCGGCGTGATGGCGCGGCCGGTGATACGCATCGATGTGCCCCGCATGACCGTGGGGTATTGAGGCCCGGTAGGGGAGTACCCACAGGTCCATGAAACTGGCGTGACCCAGCAAGGGGGCAGCGAGCAAGCGCCGCCGCGCAGCGAGGCTGCCGTCCCCCTCCACCGAAGGTTGAGAGGGGGAAGACGCGAAGCGGCTCAGGGGGTGCCCGCCAGTGCTTTCAGCAGCTTGTCATGCACGCCCCCAAAGCCGCCATTGCTCATGCAGACCACGCTGTCGCCAGGGCGCGCGGCAGCCACCACCTGCGCGACCAGGGTGTCGATGTCGGGGGCGGTCTGCGCGCGCTTGCCCGGGCCCACGCCCAGGGGCGCGAGGGCCGCTGCCGCATCCCAGTCGAGACCGGCCGTGTGGCAGAACACCAGGTCGGCGTTTTCCAGCGACCAGGGCAGCAGCGCTTTCATCGCGCCGAGCTTCATGGTGTTGCTGCGCGGCTCGAACACCGCCAGGATGCGCTGGCCTTGGGTCGCGCCGCGGTGCAGGCCGTCGAGCGTGGTGCGGATCGCCGTGGGGTGGTGGGCGAAATCATCGAACACCTGGATGCCGCGCACGGTGCCGCGCAGTTCCATGCGGCGCTTGACGTTCTGAAAGCGCGCCAGGGCCGCGCAGGCCTGGGCGGGCGTCACGCCCACAT
>JAMNYN010000011.1 GCA_023622805.1 Pseudomonadota bacterium
GGGTATTTTGAGATGCTGCAGACCTGTCTTCGACCCGGAGGCTATGCCTGCATACAGACCATCACCATCCGCGACGACCTGTTCCAGCGTTACCAGGCCTCCACGGATTTCATCCAGCAGTACATCTTTCCCGGCGGCATGTTGCCCAGCCGCTCGGCCTTCGAGGCCGAAGCCCGGCGCGCGGGCTTCGTGATCGAGCAGCGTCTGGCGTTCGGCCTCGACTATGCCGAAACCCTCAGGCGTTGGCGTCATGCCTTTGCGCAGCAACACGAGGCGCTGGAGCACCTGGGCTTTGATGAGCGGTTTGCGCGCATCTGGGGCTTTTATCTGGCTTACTGCGAGGCAGCGTTCGATACCGGCAATACCGATGTCATCCAATTCACCCTGAGAAAGCCCCTGCCGTGAGCACCCACGCCACAAGGCGCCAGATCTTGCGGCGCGCCAGCAGCCTTCTTGCCATTCCCTTGTTCGCCATGCCCAATACCAGTCAGTCTGCTCCCGCCCTGCCTTCCGAACTGAAAGCGGTACTGCCGCAGGCCCAGAGGATAGGTTGCGCCGTATTGCGCTTTTTCGGCCTGCGAGTCTACGAGGCCTGCCTCTGGGCGGGTGCGGATTTTCAGCCGCAGCGCTATGCCCAGCAGCCGATCGCGCTGGAGCTGAGGTATGAGCGCAAGCTCGACGGTTCGGCCATCGCGGAGCGCTCCATTGCCGAGATGCGGCGCATAGGCGCTTTCAGCGAGGAGAAAGCTCGGCAATGGCTGGATCTGATGACACGCGCTTTTCCCGATGTGATTGCGCAGGACCGGTTGCTGGGCTGGAGTGACGGCCAGGGCGAAGTGCGGTTTTTCCACAATGGCCGCTTGACCGCCTCCATCCAGGACGCCGAATACGCGCGCCTGTTCTTCGGCATCTGGCTCGCGCCGGAGTCCTCCGCGCCAGCGCTGCGCAAATCACTGCTGGGCCTTGCGGCCTGAGCTCACGGGAAGCAGCATGACCACGCCGGCCCACATCCCACAGGCATCCAGTCTGCATTGGCGCACGGGGCTGGCCTATGGCGCATTGGCGGCTCCGCTGGCCTTTGTTTCGCTGCCGCTTTATGTGAGCTTGCCGCATTACTACGCCAGCGTGGCCCAGGCGCCGCTGGCGGCACTGGGGGGGGTCTTGCTGGCGACGCGCGCGCTGGATGCATTGATAGATCCTGCGCTGGGCCGTCTGGCGGATCGTCTGTTCCTGCAGGGCGGGGGCAGGCCATGGCGTGCGGCGGCCCTGGGCTGTGTCGTGCTGGCGGCCGGTTTCGCCTTGCTGTGGCATCCCCCGACCGGCAGCCAGACGGCGATGCTCGCATGGCTGGCGGGCGTGCTGCTGCTGACCACGCTGGCCTATAGCTGGGTCAGCATATTGCACCAGACATGGGGCACGCGCTGGGGCGGTGCGCCCCGCTGGAGGGCCAGCGTGACGGCCTGGCGCGAGGCGGCCACATTGGCCGGAGTTTTGCTGGCAAGCGGGCTTGCGTTGTGGCTGGGAAAGGACGCGACCAGCGCCGTGCTGGCCCTGGGCCTTGCGCTCGGGCTCTGGAGTCTGTACTTGTTGCGCAGCCCGGGCAATGCCCAGGCTGCGCAGGGGGACGCACGGCCGTCCCAGGCGGCACCCTGGTCGAATGCCGGCTTTCGCTGGCTGATGCTTGTTTTTGTGCTCAACGGCATTGCCAGTGCCATACCGGCCACCTTGCTGCCGTTCTTTGTCGCCGACCGGCTGCAGGCGGTGCATTTGCAGCCCTGGTTTCTGCTGGGCTATTTCGGCGCCGCGGCGCTGGGTCTGCCCTTGTGGGTCCAAGCCGTCTCCCGCTGGGGCCTGGCTCCGAGCTGGCGCGCCAGCATGGGGCTTGCCTTGCTGGCATTTGGCGCCACGCCCTGGCTGGATGCCGGCGACGGGACGGCATTTTTCATCATCTGCGTTGCCAGCGGCCTGACCCTGGGCGCCGATCTGGCCCTGCCGGGCGCACTGCTGACCGGCGTCATCCACCAGGCTGGCGCCGGCGGCCGGGACGAAGGT
>JAMNYN010000320.1 GCA_023622805.1 Pseudomonadota bacterium
CCTGCAGGCCTTCGATGCGCACCTTGTCCTGCTCGGCTTCGGATTCGGCGCGCTTGAGGAACCACAGCTGCTGCTGCTTGAGCGTGACGCTGGCCTGCAGCCGGTTGTACTGGGCCGCGACCTCGGCCTGCTTCTCGAGCTTGTCGAGGTTGGCGTTGAGTTCGCGCAGGATGTCTTCGACCCGCGTCAGGTTTTCCCGCGTATCGGACAGCCGGTTTTCCGTCTCGCGCCGGCGTTCCTTGTACTTGGACACGCCGGCGGCTTCCTCGAGGAACAGGCGCAATTCTTCGGGGCGCGACTCGATGATGCGGCTGATCGTGCCCTGGCCGATGATGGCGTAGGCACGCGGCCCCAGGCCCGTGCCCAGGAACACGTCCTGCACGTCGCGGCGGCGCACCGGCTGGTTGTTGATGAAATAGCTGCTGTTGCCGTCGCGCGTGAGCACGCGCTTGACGGCGATTTCGCCGTATTGGCCCCATTGGCCGCCCGCGCGGTGGTCGCTGTTGTCGAACACCAGCTCCACGCTGGCGCGGCTGGCGGGCTTGCGGTGGGTCGTGCCGTTGAAGATCACGTCCTGCATGGACTCGCCACGCAGTTCGCTGGCGCGGCTTTCGCCCAGCACCCAGCGCACGGCATCCATGATGTTGGATTTGCCGCAGCCATTGGGACCCACGACCCCGACCAGTTGACCTGGCAGCAGGAAATTGGTGGGCTCGGCGAAGGACTTGAAGCCTGAAAGCTTGATCGAATTAAGGCGCACGGCGTGGGTGGGGGGCTTTAAACAGCAGCGTCAGTGAACAGCCCCGCATGATACCGCGCCCATTCTGGTCCAAAGCCTGTTCCAAGGCTTTGCCGCCAGCGCCATCAGGCGTTGCGCGGCGCAAAGGCAATGATGGCCATTCCGGTCAGGGCCACGGCCGCGCCCAGCAAGTCCCACAGCGTGGGGCGAATGCCGTCGACCAGCCAGAGCCAGACCAGGGCCATGGCCACATAAACGCCGCCATAGGCCGCATACACCCGGCCCGAGGCATCGGGGTGCAGCGTCAGCAACCAGACAAACAGCGCCAGGCTCAGCGCGGCCGGCAGCAGCAGCCAGGCGCTCATGCCCTGGCGCAGCCACATCCAGGGCAGGTAGCAGCCCACGATTTCAGCGACGGCGGTCGCGGCGAACAGCAGAAAAGTCTTGATTTCGGGCACGGGACAAGAAAGTGGTCAAACGCTCAGGTCGGCGAGACCCGCCAGGCTGGCGCGGCTGCGCACCAGGGCTTCGAACTGTGCCACCGGCACGGGTGGGCTCAGCAAATATCCCTGCCAGGCATGGCAGTTGTTGTCCTGCAGGAACATGCGCTGCGCTTCGGTTTCCACCCCTTCGGCAATCACCCGCAAGCCCAGACTGGTGCCCAGGGCCACGATGGTCCGGGCAATGGCGGCGTCATTGGGATCGGTGAGCACATCGTGCACAAAGCTCTTGTCGATCTTGAGCTGGTCCAGCGGCAAACGTTTGAGGTAGGCCAGCGAAGAGTAACCGGTGCCGAAATCGTCCAGCGAAAAGCCCACGCCGTGCTGCTTGAGCTGCACCATCTTGGCGATGGTGTCGTCCACGTCGGTCAGCAGCAGGCCTTCGGTCAACTCCAGCTTGAGCCGCTTGGCCGGAGCGCCGCTGTGCGCCAGCGCCTGGAGCACCTGGGTGACGAACTGCGCCTGGTGAAACTGGCGCGGACTGACATTCACGGCCAGCACCAACCCGGCCATGTCGGGCTGCCCGGCCCAGAGTGCAAGCTGCGCGCAGGCCGCTTGCAGCACCCACTCGCCCAGCGGCACGATCAGGCCGCTTTCCTCGGCCAGCGGAATGAAGGCGGCCGGCGAAACAAAGCCCTGCAGGGGATGGCGCCAGCGCAGCAGGCCTTCGGCGCCGCTGATTTTTCCGTCTTCGACCTGGGGCTGGTAGAACAGCTCGAACTGCTGCTGGGCCAGGCCCGTGCGCAAGTCCTGCTCCAGCGTGGCACGTTCGCGCACCACCTGCTGCATGCGCGGGTCAAAGAACTGCAAAGT
>JAMNYN010000646.1 GCA_023622805.1 Pseudomonadota bacterium
GCCGATCTGCGCCTTCTGGATGGCCACCATGGTCTCTTCCAGGCTCACGGCCGGGTTCTCGAGCTGCACTTCACGCTGCAGATTGCTGGAGTGGTCCTGCGCGGCGCTGACCGACTGCAGCGCGCCCTTGAGCGCATGGGAAAAGCCCCCGTCGAGCTCCCGCGTCGGAGTAGGCGTTGCGGCAACGCGGCGTGACAGATCGGTGCCGGAGATGGGGAGGGTCGAAGTATTGATGCGCAGGTCCATGACAAATCCCTTGGGAGTTTGTAGATGGCCTGAATCGTAGGCGCTTGGCGCCAATCCATCTCGGCAAATAGATACCCAAAGGCGCGGCTTATCCACGGAACGTTTTCGCCGGAAGTCCGAATAATCGGCCCCACGTCAGGCTCCCTGTTGGGCCTCACTCTATTGGAATCAAGATGTCTGCAGTCGCTGAAATGGCTCCCGCCGCAAATCCTCCCGCAAGCCCTTCGTGGCAACAGCGGCTGTCCTCCATGGACCGGGGGCAACGCCTGCGCCTGGGCGCCGTAGCCGCCCTGGTGGTGGTGGGCCTGGCCGCTGCGTTGATGTTCAATCGCCAGCCCGATTACAAGGTGTTGTTCTCCAACCTGAGCGACAAGGATGGCGGGGCCATCGTCGCCCAGCTGACCACGCTCAACGTTCCCTACAAGTACACCGAAGGCGGTGGTGCCATCCTGATCCCGGCCGACCGGGTCCACGATGTGCGCCTCAAGCTCGCCACCCAGGGCCTGCCCAAGGGTTCGGTCACGGGCTTCGAGCTGATGGAAAACAGCCGCTTCGGCATCACCCAGTTCCAGGAGCGTCTGAATTTCCAGCGCGGTCTCGAAGGTGAACTGACGCGTTCCATCCAGGCACTGTCCTCGGTGCAGAGCGCGCGCATCCACCTCGCGCTGCCCAACCAGAACGGTTTTTTCCGCGAGCAGCAAAAGCCATCGGCCTCGGTGCTGGTGACGCTGCATCCCGGCCGCTTCCTCGACCGCGCCCAGATCGCCGGCATCGTGCACCTGGTGGCGTCCAGCGTGCCCGAACTGCAGCCTTCGGCGGTGAGCATCCTCGATGACACAGGCAAGCTGCTGTCGCAGTCGCCTGACGGCAGCGGCAACCAGGTCGACGTGCAGCAGCTGATGTACACCCAGCAGCTCGAGCAGCAGTACACGCGCCGCATTCTGGACATTCTCGAACCCGTGGTCGGCAAGGACAATGTGCGCGCCCAGGTCACGGCCGACATGGATTTCACCCAGACCGAATCGACTTCGGAGCAGCACCGACCCAACCAGGCGCCCGACAGTCTGGTGGTGCGCAGCCAGCAGGTGGTGGAAAGCTCCGGCGTGCAACAGCCACCGCAGCCCACGGGCGTGCCTGGCGCGACCAGCAACCAGCCCCCCGTGGCAGCTGCCGCGCCCGTCAATGGCGCCAACCCGGCGCCCGTGGCGGCCGGCCAGCAAGGCGCGGCACCCGGCAGCAAGCGCGAGTCGGTGACGAATTACGAAGTGGACAAGACGGTGCGCGTCACGCGCGGCAGCGGCAGCGGATCCATCAAGCGCCTGACAGCCGCCGTGGTGGTGAACTACCAGCCGGTGGTGGCCGAGCCCGGCCACGCGCCGGTGCAGCAAGCGATGACGGCCGAGCAACAGGCCAAGATGCTGGCGCTGGTGCGCGAGACGATTGGCTTCAGCCAGGACCGCGGCGACTCGGTCAACCTGATGAATGCGCCGTTTCGCGATGACTCTACGCCGGTGGTGGCCTTGCCTTTGTGGAAACAGCCCGAGACGATGGAGCTGATCCGTACGCTGGCTTGGCCGCTGGGCCTGGCGCTGTTCGCGGCCATCCTGATCCTGGGCCTGGTGCGGCCGCTGCTCAAGGCGCGCAATGCGCCCAAGGGCATGCAGCTCGACGCGCTGGAAGCCGACAACCCCGAGCGTCCGGCACTGGCCGCGCCGATCGCCGACCTGCAGCCCACGGACAGTCAATTGCGTCTGGAGCAGGCCCGCGCGCTGACCAAGCAAAACCCGATCGCCGTGGCGAAT
>JAMNYN010000069.1 GCA_023622805.1 Pseudomonadota bacterium
ACAGGCGGCGCGCGTGCGCGACCAGTTGGCACAATTGAAGGCCCGTTTCTTCGGTGCTTCAGGCCGCGAAATGCCGGTGATTTGAGAGGCGTCGGGCCCCTTGGTGCGGGGTACCCGACAAATTTGATGGGGATTGTGCTACACTTGGGCCAACATCCAATAACAACAAGACTTCGACGAAGAAGGGCTCTGAACCTTTTTACAGGGCGGAGTAAGGGCGGAGACGGTGCCCGGGCGAGTTGAGTACTCGCTACGGGTGTTTCTGTAACGAACAAGCCTGACTACTAAAGGAGCTCGCGATGCGTCTCACAACCAAAGGCCGCTTTGCGGTCACAGCCATGATCGATTTGGCCCTGCGCCAGAACAATGGTCCCGTCACGCTGGCTGCGATCAGCCAGCGCCAGCAGATTTCGCTGTCCTACCTGGAACAGCTGTTCGGCAAGCTGCGCCGTCATGAACTGGTCGAGTCGACCCGCGGCCCCGGCGGCGGATACACGCTGGCCCGCAAGGCTGCCGACATCACCGTGGCCGACATCATTGTCTCGGTGGACGAGCCTATCGATGCAACCCAGTGTGGTGGCAAGGAAAACTGCCTGGGTGAAGCCGGTCGCTGCATGACCCACGAACTGTGGGCCGCACTGAACCAGCGCATGGTCGAGTTCCTGGACTCCGTGACCCTGCAAAAGCTCGTCGATGAGCAACTGGCCAAGGGTGTGCAGATCGAAGACAAGCCTGTGGTGCGTCGTGCGATCTCTACGGCGCCCGTGGTCAAGCCCATCCGCGTGAATGCACCGAATTCGGTGTTCGCCTTGGGCAACGTCTTCGCCAAGTCGTAACTCGATCTCGCCAAAGCGGGTGCCAGCGCCGGGGGGCGAGGCACTGAGATATGTGTTGAGAAATTTCGTTTTTTGCCAGCCAGACATTTCATTGAGCCAGCCATGGACATGACACCGCACTTCCCCATTTATCTCGACTACGGCGCGACCACTCCGGTGGATCCTCGCGTGGTTGATGCCATGATTCCCTGGTTGCGTGAGCACTTCGGCAATGCGGCATCGCGCAGCCACGCCTGGGGCTGGGAAGCCGAGGAAGCGATTGAAAAGGCCCGCGCCCATGTGGCCGACCTGATCAACGCCGATCCGCGTGAAATCGTCTGGACCAGTGGCGCAACCGAGTCGGACAATCTGGCGATCAAGGGTGCGGCCCATTTCTACCAAGGCAAGGGCAAGCACCTGATCACGGTGAAGACCGAGCACAAGGCTGTGCTCGACACCATGCGTGAACTCGAGCGCCAGGGCTTTGAAGTCAGCTACCTCGATGTGCAGGACAACGGTCTGCTCGATTTCGAAGTATTCAAGGCGGCCATCCGCCCTGACACCATTCTGGCCAGCGTCATGCTGGTGAACAACGAAATCGGCGTGGTGCAGGACATTCCTCGCATCGGTGCCCTGTGCCGCGAAAAGGGCATCATCTTCCACGTGGATGCAGCCCAGGCGACCGGCAAGATGGCCATCGACCTGCAGACGCTGCCCGTGGACTTGATGAGCCTGACGGCGCACAAGACTTACGGCCCCAAGGGCATTGGCGCACTGTATGTGCGTCGCAAGCCACGCGTTCGCCTGGAAGCGCAAATGCACGGCGGCGGACACGAGCGCGGCATGCGTTCGGGCACGCTGGCCACGCACCAGATCGTCGGCATGGGCGAGGCATACCGCATCGCCAAGCTGGAAATGAACGGCGACATCGCCAAGGCCCAGGCCTTGCACGACCGTCTGCTCGGCGGCCTCAAGGACATGGAGCAAGTGTTCGTCAATGGCGACATGACGCATCGCGTACCGCACTACTTGAACATCAGCTTCAACTATGTGGAAGGCGAGTCGCTGATCATGGGCGTCAAGGGTCTGGCGGTTTCGTCGGGTTCGGCCTGCACGTCGGCCAGCCTGGAACCCAGCTATGTGCTGCGCGCCCTGGGCCGCAGCGATGAGCTGGCCCACAGCAGCCTGCGCATGACCATCGGCCGTTTCACGACCGAAGAAGAAATTGACT
>JAMNYN010000281.1 GCA_023622805.1 Pseudomonadota bacterium
TGTTCAACGGCATTGCCCACCATCCCGATTTCAATACCGTCGACTGGTCGCACCTCAAAGTGTCGGTCGGCGGCGGCATGGCGGTGCAAAGCGCCGTGGCCCAGCTGTGGCTGGAAAAGACCGGTTGCCCGATCTGCGAAGGCTATGGACTGTCGGAAACCAGCCCTTCGGTCAGCTGCAATCCCGTCACCGTGAGCCAGTTCACCGGCACCATAGGCGTGCCCCTGCCCAGCACCTACATGAAGCTGATCGACGATGCGGGCAATGAAGTGACCGAGTTCGGCCAGCCGGGCGAAATCGTCATCAAGGGCCCGCAAGTCATGGCCGGTTACTGGCAACTGCCCGACGAAACCGCCAAGTCCATGACGGCCGACGGCTTCTTCAAGTCCGGCGACATCGGCACTTTCGATGAAAACGGCTTTTTCAAGGTGGTCGACCGCAAGAAGGACATGGTGCTGGTCAGCGGTTTCAACGTCTACCCCAACGAAGTCGAAGACGTGGTGGCCAAATGCCCGGGTGTGCTGGAATGCGCGGTGGTCGGCATTCCCGACGAAAAGACGGGCGAGGCCGTGAAACTGGTGATCGTGAAGAAAGACCCGGGCCTGACCGAACAGGCCGTGCGCGACTTCTGCCGCTCCCACCTCACGGGCTACAAGCAGCCGCGCGTGATCGAGTTCCGCACCGAACTGCCCAAGACGCCCGTGGGCAAGATCCTGCGCCGCGAGCTGAGGAAGTAATGCACCCCCTGAGCCGCTGACGCGGCATGGGCCGCCCCGCCTCCCCCTCTCATCCTTCGGTGGAGGGGGGCGCCCGGCCAGGGACGGCAGCCTCGGTTCGGGGGGGCCGCCCAGGTGCGCTCCTTCCTCGCTGCCCCCTTGCTGGGGCGCGCCAGTTGCATAGCCCGTGGGTGGCACAGGCATCATGATCCCCGCACAATAGCCTCCACCGCCACGTTTGGCGGTTTCTTTTTTTCAGCCTTCAGTACATGACGATTGCCATTTTGAGCGCCCTGCCCGAAGAGCAGGCTGGTTGGGTTGAGACCTTGCAGGACGTGCGCGGCACGCGCCATGCGGGCCGGCAGTTCTGGCAGGGCCGCTGGCAGGGCGCAGGCCATGGTCAGGACGTGGTCTGCGCGCTGTCGGGCATAGGCAAGGTGGCTGCCGCCACGACGGCCGCGGCGCTGATCGAGCGTTTTGGCGTCACGCGCATTGTCTTCACCGGCGTCGCGGGTGGCGTGGGCGCTGGCGTGCAGGTCGGCGATGTGGTCGTGGCCAGCGAATACCTGCAGCATGACCTCGACGCTTCGCCGCTGTTCCCGCGCTGGGAGCTGCCCGGTTACGGCCGCACCCGCCTGGCCTGCGACCCGGTGATGAGCGCGGCGCTGCATGCGGCCAGCCAGGCCTGCGTCGGCAGCGCGGCGCGCGCCCACCAGGGCCTGGTGGTCAGCGGCGACCAGTTCGTCGGCACGGCCCAGGCCTCGCAGGCGCTGCGCGCTGGCCTCGAAGCCGCGGGCCATGCGGTGCTGGCCGTAGAAATGGAAGGCGCGGCCGTGGCCCAGACCTGCCACGACTACGACGTGCCGTTCGCCGCCATGCGCACCATCTCCGATCGCGCCGACGACAGCGCATCGGTAGACTTCGCGGCTTTCGTGCAGACCGTGGCCAGCCGCTATGCGCAGCACATCCTCACCGGATTCTTGGAACGGCTGCCGCAGCGATAGCCGAACGGGGGCTGAATTTTTGCAGCGCTCGCGCGACCCGCGACCCATGCTACTGGCGCGCCCCAGCAAGGGGGCACCGAGCAAGCGCCGCCGCGCAGCGAGGGTGCCGTCCCCCTTGGGGGGAAGCGGGGGACGGCCCCTGCCGCGCAGCCTCACAGGGGGGTTATTTCAACCAGCCCCGCTTGCTGAAGTACAGCATCGGTGCGACGGCGCTGATGGCCATCAGCGCCAGTGCGAAGGGGTAGCCCAGCGCCCAGTCCAGCTCGGGCATGAACTTGAAGTTCATACCGTAGGCGCTGGCCACCAGCGTGGGCGGCAGCAGTGC
>JAMNYN010000460.1 GCA_023622805.1 Pseudomonadota bacterium
GCCGATCATGGTGTACTGGATCTTGGCGATGGTTTCCGAAGCATCGTGCCAGGCCTTGTGCACGAAGTGGGTGTCGGTGGACACGGAGAAGATCTCCACGCCCATCTTCTGGAATTCTGCGTAGTGGTCAGCCACGTCGCCCAGCTCGGTGGGGCAGACGAAGGTGAAGTCGGCTGGGTAGAAAACGAACACAGCCCACTTGCCCAGCACGTCCTTTTCGGTGATATCGATGAACTTGCCGGCCTTGAAAGCGCTGGCCTTGAAAGGTTTGATTTCGGTATTGATAACGGACATGGTTGCTTCCTTTAAGTAATGCGACTGAACACAGGACTGAAGTTTAGAGTGTTCACGAAATAAATCCAATCAATTGACTTGATCATGTCGATTTGATTTAACTATCAATAAACACCATTCATAGTCCTGCTGCCGTTATTTTCCCCGATACATCCTCGCCGGGAAACGCGAACACGAGTCAACATCAAACGCAGACATACCGTAAATGCAGGGGATAGCGGTTACGTGCACCTGATGAACGGCGACAATTGGGCGATTCACACAAGCGAAGGAGTACCCCCCATGAAAGGCGACGCACAAGCCATTGCCCACCTGCAGGCACAACTGAAAAATGAGCTCACGGCCATTAACCAGTATTTTCTGCACTACCGCATGTACAAGCATTGGGGCTTCGACAAGCTGGCCAAGAAGGAATATGCCGAATCCATAGGCGAAATGAAGCACGCCGACTGGCTCATGGACCGCATTTTCACGCTCGACGGCCTGCCCAACCTGCAGGACCTGGGCAAGCTGCAGATCGGTGAAGACGTGCCCGAATGTCTGGCCTGCGACCTGCGCCTGGAGCAAGGTGCCCAGCAGACCATCAAGGACGGCATCGCCCACTGCGAATCCGTGCGCGACTACGTTTCGCGCGACCTGCTGCAGAAGATCCTCGACGACACGGAAGAGCACATAGACTTCCTCGAGACCCAGATCGACCTGATCGACAAGGTCGGCGTGCAGAACTACCTGCAGTCGCAAATGGGGGAACTGGAGTAACACCCCCTGAGCGGCTGACGCGCTAGGCGCGCCCCCGCCTCCCCCTCTCAATCTTCGGTGGAGGGGGGCGCCCGGCTAGGGACGGCAGCCTCGCTGCGGGGCGGCCCTTGCTCGCTGCCCCCTCGCTGGGGCACGCCAGTTGCGTGGGCTGTGGGCGTTGCGAGAGCCAGGGAGATTCTTGAAAGCGGGCAATGCCCGCTTTTTTTGCGTCTGCAGCTTGCCCTTCATAGCGACGGCCCAAGCCAATCCCGATATCCTCGCCCCCTATGCAAACGCCTCCTGAAAAGCCCCCCGCGCCGCCGGCCCGGCAAGCCAACAACCCCTTGCACGGCCTGACCCTCGCCGCCATCGTCGAAGCCTTGCAAACGCACTACGGCTGGGAAGAACTGGCCCGGCTGGTACCCATACGCTGCTTCCAGAGCCAGCCCAGCGTGAACTCCAGCCTGAAATTTCTGCGCCAGACGCCCTGGGCGCGCGAGAAGGTGGAAAGCCTGTATCTGTTCATGCTGCGCGAGCAGCGCCGCAACAAGTAAGCCTCAGGGATAGGGTCACGGCCCCTGGCCGCCCCCCTGCTGCCAGTAGCGCGGTCGCAACTGCCGCTCGCAGTCCATTTGCTGCGGCCGTACCGAAGACCACAGCGCTGCGCCGCAGCGCACGCTGTCCACCAGTTGCACGCCCTGCGCGACATAGCGCTGCACCACCGGGGCCGCGGGGTGACCGTAGCGATTGCGGTAACCGGCCTGCACCAGCGCATGGCGCGGCGCCACGGCGGCAATCCAGGCCTCGGTCGAAGACGTCTTGCTGCCGTGGTGCGGCACCAGCAGCCAATCGGCACGCAGCGGCGCGCCCTGCGCCAGCAAAGCCTCTTCCTGCCGGCGTTCGATGTCCCCCGCCAGCAAGGCCACTGCACCGTTGGCCGCGCGAATGCGCAGCACGCAGCTGCGCGTATTGGGGCCGTCCCTGGCCGAGCGCCGCCTGCGCCCGCCCGC
>JAMNYN010000234.1 GCA_023622805.1 Pseudomonadota bacterium
AGATGCTCGACGCCGGGGGCCTGTTCGGGCCCGCAGACCTCAAGCCAGCTGGGCCGTGAAGAAGGCGACCGTGCGCTCCCAGGCCTGCTTCGCGGCCGCTGCGTCATAACGCGGCGTCGTGTCGTTGTTGAAGCCGTGCTGGGTGCCAGGATAGTGGTGCACCTTGAACTTCGCGCCGGCCGTCTTGAGCGCGGTTTCGTAGTCCGGCCAGGCGGCATTGATGCGCTCGTCGACGCCGGCCAGATGCACCAGCAAAGGCGTCTTGACCTGGGCCGCCAATGCGGGCTCGGGCGTGTTGCCGTAGAACGGCACAGCAGCCCGCAAATCGGGCATGCGCGTCGCCAGCCAATGCGCCATGCCGCCGCCATAGCAAAAGCCCACCACGCCCAGCTTGCCGTTGCCGTCCGGGCGTGCGGCCAGCCAATGCGCCGCGGCGAGAAAGTCTTCGCGCGTCTTGGCCTGCTCGAGCTGACCGAAGAGGGCCCGCGCCATTTCCTCATCGCCGGGATAGCCGCCTTCCGGCGTCAGCGCATCGGGCGCAAGCGCCATGAAGCCGTCCAGGGCCAGGCGGCGGGTGATGTCTTCGATGTGCGGATTGAGGCCCCGGTTCTCGTGCACCACCAGCACCATGGGCAGGCGTGCAGTCCCCGCGGACGCAGGGCGTGCCAGATAGGCGTTGATGTGGCCGTAGCCCAGTGGCGAAGGCACCGACACTTTCTGCGTTGTGACGCGGCTGTCGTTGGCCGGAACCTGCTGGCCCGCGGCAAAGTTGGGGCTCAGCGCCGCCAGCAGGCCCGCAGCCGTGACGCCGGCCTTGGCATAGCGCTGCGCCTGGCCGAGAAAACTGCGCCGGTCCATGTCGCCATGCACGTAAGCATCAAAAAGAATCAACAGTTCCTGGTCGAAATCCGAGGCCGTGAGACGAGAGGACATGGCAGCTCCTGAAAAGGTTGAAAACAGGGGGAAGGTATTTGCGCGACGAACTTTCCGTCCTGCATTAAACCAAGCAAATGCGCGCGCGCCGCATACCTGTGAGACAGACCGCCCCGGCGCCGCCCGAAAAGGCCCCGCGCCAAGCCGCCTGGGGTATTCATGGCTTCAGAATTTCAGAAGTCATGGTATTGAATTTGCAGATTGTTGATTTTTCCGGCTGCGGCGAGCATCGCAGTCCATGACATCTGACACTCGAACCACAGACGCGGCCGCGCAGGCCTCTTGGCCTGGCAGCCGAAACCAAGCGGCCCACGACGATACGTTGCCGCTGGCCGGCATCACCGTCATTTCACTTGAGCATGCCGTCGCCGCGCCGTTCGCGACGCGCCAGCTCGCCGACTGGGGGGCACGGGTCATCAAGGTCGAACGCCCGGGCAGCGGCGATTTCGCGCGCGGCTACGACGAAACGGTGAACGGCCTCGCCTCGCACTTCGTCTGGCTCAACCGCGGCAAGGAAAGCATCACGCTGGACCTGAAGAATCCCGATGCGCGCGCTGCGCTGGAATGCCTGCTGGCGCAGGCCGACGTCTTGGTGCAGAACCTGGCGCCTGGCGCGAGCGCGCGCATGGGCCTGGATTTTGAAACGCTGCATGCCACCTACCCCAAGCTGATCGTCTGTGACATCTCCGGCTATGGCGACGATGGCCCGTACCGCGACAAGAAAGCCTACGACCTGCTGATCCAGGCCGAAGCGGGCCTGATCGGCATCACCGGCAGCGCCGATACGCCGGCACGCTGCGGCATCTCGATTGCCGACATTGCCGCCGGCATGTACGCCTACACCGGCATCCAGACTGCGTTACTGCGCCGCGCGCGCAGCGGCCTGGGCTGCCGCGTTGAAGTGTCGATGCTGGAGGCGCTCGGTGAATGGATGAACTATGCGCTCTACTTTGGCGCTTACGGCGGAACGCCGCCGGCGCGCGAAGGCGCAACCCATCCGGCCATCGCGCCCTATGGCCCGCATCGGGCCGGGGATGGCAAGGAAGTGATCTTCGGCTTGCAGAACGAACGTGAGTGGCTGACGTTCTGCACCCAGGTGCTGGAGAACCCGGCGCTGGCCAGTGAATCCCGCTTTGCCTCGAACTCGCTGCGCGTGAAGCACCGCCCGGCGCTGACGGCCATCATCGAGGAAACGCTCTCCCCCATGACCGCAGAACAGGTAGTCGCCCGACTCGACCGCGCAGGCATAGCGAACGGCCGCCTGAACAAGATGGATGCCGTGTGGGAGCACCCACAGCTCAAGGCCCGTGAGCGCTGGTGCGAGATCGGCACAGAAGCCGGCCCCGTGGCCGCGCTCAAACCGCCAGCCAACCTGTCCGGGCTCATACCGGCCATGGGCGATGTGCCGGCGCTCGGCGCGCACACCGATACCGTGCTGCGCGAGTTCGGCTACGACAGTACCCGGATAGACGCGCTGCGCAAAAGCCAGGCGATATGAATGGCGGCGCCCGCACCTTCGAATGCAATGAAACTTCTTGAAAGAGCACCATGCCAATCACTCCACTGCCCCCAATGAGCCGCCGCCTGGTCGCCTTCGCGGGTGCCCTCGCCCTCGCCGGCAGCGCATTCGCCGCAGACACGTTCCCGAGCAAGTCCGTGGTGCTCGTCATCCCGTACGCGGCCGGCGGTCCGACCGATGCACTGGGCCGCGTGCTGGCAGATCAGATGAGCAAGGCGCTGGGTCAGCGCATCGTGGTCGAGAACCGCACGGGCGCCGGCGTGATGGTCGGCACGGAGGCGGTCGCCAGAGCCAAGCCCGATGGCTACACTCTGCTACTCACCACCGTTGCACACGCGGTCAACCCGACCTTGCAGCCCAAGCTGGCATACGACACGCGCCGCGATTTCGCCTCCGTCGGTCTTGCCGCGACCGTACCGCTGGTCATCCTCACGCATGCCGGCGTGCCGGCGCGCACGCTGCCGGAGCTGCTCACCTACCTGAAGGCGCAACCCGCGCAGGCGACCTACGGCTCGGCGGGAATCGGCAGCGCGCCGCACATCGCCACCGAGCTGCTGCGGCTCAAGACCGGCATTCCCATGCGGCATATTCCGTACCGCGGCACGGCGCCTGCAATGAACGATCTGATGGGCGGACAGTTCACGTTCTTCATCGACAGCGCGACCACCGGCCTCAAATTCGCTTCCTCGGGCAAGGTGCGCGCGCTCGCCATCACTTCAGCACGGCGCTCGCCGCTCGCGCCCGACCTGCCGACCGTCGCCGAATCCGGTGTGCCAGGCTACGAAGCCTATACCTGGAACGCTCTGTTCGCGCCGGCCGGCACGCCCCCGGCGGTGATTGCGAAAGTCCAGACCGCGCTGAACGATGCACTCGCCGACCGTGCGACCCGTGAGCGCATCGTCGGCCTGGGTGCAGAAATCGCCGCCGACACCACGCCCGCATCGCTGGATGCCTTCGTGCAGGCAGAAATCGTGAAGTGGGGCGAAGTCGTTCGCGCATCCGGCATGCGCCCGGAGTGATCCCCGCGACCATCAAAATTCAATAAGGAGACTGACAACCATGGAATCAACCACCCCATTCAACCCCCTGGCCCACCGCCTGATGCCACAGCGCTATCTTGAGGATTTCGAGGTGGGCGAGCGCTTCGTCATCCCCAGCCGGACCATGGATTCCGCGCATTTCCTCGCCTTCCAGGCGGCCAGCGGCGACAACCATCCGGTGCATTACGACGTCGAATATTGCCGCGCGCAGGGCATGCCGCACATGCTCGCGCACGGCTACCAGGTGCTGATCCAGACCGCAGCCGGAGCAGGTCTTTTCCCGCACATGGTCGAAGAGTCCTTGCTCGGGTTCATCTCGGAATCAAGCCGCTTTCTCAAACCCGTCTATGCCGGTGACACGGTATACCCGGCGCTCGAGATCGTCGAAGTGCGTCCGAACCGGACGACAGGCGTGCTGGTGATGCGCTCAACGGTGCATAACCAACGCGGCGAGCTGGTGCTGGAAGGACAGCAGGAATATCTGATCCGTAAGCGCCACCCGCAACCCAAATAACACCGCCGGCTTGCCGCAAACAAGAAATCCCCCCCGTCTTGCGACCGGGGAGGATTTTTTATTGCCCCCCAGAGCCTGTTCAAGGCACGGACGGGCTCTGTCGGCGCTCAGGCCGCCATCGCTTCGCCGAAGCGCTGCAGGTGGTAGTCGCTGTCTCCCAGCAGCGGATCGATCATGGTCAGGCGCTTGAAGTAATCGCCCACCGTCAGCTCGTCCGTCATGCCCATGCCGCCATGCAATTGCACGGCTTGCTGGCCCACGAAGCGGCCCGCCTTGGCCACCGTCACCTTGGCGGCGGCCAGCATGCGGCGGCGTTGCGCCGGGTCGGTTTCATCCAGGGCCTGCGCGGCCACATAGGCCATGGACAGCGCCAGCTCCTTTTGCAGCAGCATCTCGGCGATGCGGTGCTGCAGCGACTGGAACGTGGCCAGTGGCTTGCCGAACTGCTGGCGCGCGCCCAGGTATTCCGCGGTGATCTCGATCAGCTTTTCCATGGCACCGGAGGCTTCGGCGCACAGCGCGGCAATGCCATGGTCCAGGCCGTGCTCCAGCGCGGCCAGGCCGTCGGCCGCCTGTCCGACCATGGCCTCGGCTCCCAGCACGACGTTCTCCAGGACGAGATCGGCGGCGCGCAGGCCATCCATGGTGGGGTAGCCGCGGCAGGTCAGGCCCGCAGCGTCGCGCGGCACCAGAAACAGCGCCACATCGTTGCTGGCGCCCACGCGTGCGGTCACCAGAAAGGCGTCGGCGACTTCCCCATGCCAGACCAGGCATTTGCTGCCATTGAGCACGTAGCCCTGGCCTTGGCCTTCGGCGCTGGCGCGCGCGGTCTCGAGGCGGTAGCGCGTGGTGGGTTCCAGATAGGCCAGGGTCACGATGCGCTCGCCGCTGGCGATGGCAGGCAGCCATTGGTCTTTCTGGGCCGCGCTGGCGTGGGCGCTCAGCACGGCGGCGGCCATCACGGCGCTGGGAGTGACCGGCTCGAGCACCAGGCCGCGACCGAGTTCACGCTGCACGACCAGCTGGCTGGCCGCGCCTTCGCCGAAGCCGCCGTATGCGCTGGAAATGCCCAGGCCGAGCACGCCCATCTCGGCCAGCGACGACCAGATCGCACGGTCGAAACTGTTGCCGCCACGGGCGCTGCGGCGGCGCTTTTCAAAGGTGTATTCGGTATCGATGAAGCGGCGCAGGCTGTCCGCGAGCATCTGCTGCTCTTCGCTATAGGTGAAGTCCATGCTGCCTCCTCAAGAACCAAGAACCATCTTGCCAATGATATTTTTCTGCACTTCGGTGGTGCCGCCATAGATGGTGGTCTTGCGCATGTCGAAGTACGTCGCTACGGCAGGCGCCGCCCAGTCCGGGCCGCTCACCGGCTGGGTCGCGCCAGGCTCTAGCCACTGCGGTGAATAAGGCCAGGCGTTGGGGCCGGCCACTTCCATTTGCAGCATGGCAATGTCCTGCTGCAGCTCCGAGCCCCGGATCTTGATCATGGAGGCCTCCGGCCCGGGGCCGCGCCCGGCGGCTTGCGCGGCCACGCGCAGCAGCAGCATTTCCAGCGCCATCAAGTCCATCTCTACGCGAGCGATCTTGTCGCGCATGCGGACGTCTTCCAGCAGCGGCCGGCCGGCGCCGTCGGTGGTCTGCGCCGCATAGTGCTTGAGCTGTCGCAGCTCACGGTGGCAGTGGCCTATGCCGGCAATGCCGGTGCGCTCATGGCCCAGCAGGTACTTGGCATAGGTCCAGCCGCGGTTTTCCTCGCCCAGCAGATTGCCCACCGGCACTTCCACGTCCTCGAACCACACTTCGTTGACGTCGTGACCGCCGTCGAGCGTGTGGATGGGACGCACCGTGACACCCGGCGTCTTCATGTCGATCAGCAGCATGGAAATGCCTTCCTGCGGCTTGGCTTCGCTGTCGGTGCGCACCAGGCAGAAGATCCAGTCGGCGAAGTGCGCCATGGTGGTCCAGGTCTTCTGGCCATTGACGATGTAGCTGTCGCCGCGCCGCACCGCGCGCGTCTTGAGCGATGCCAGATCCGAGCCAGAGCCCGGCTCGGAGTAGCCTTGGCACCAGAAATCCTCGATCGTCGGAATGCGCGGCAGAAAGCGCTGCTGGTGCTCGGGACTGCCGTATTTCATCAGCACCGGGCCGATCATGGTGAGCCCGAAAGGCAGCAGGCGCGGCGCGCCCGCATGGAAGGTCTCGATTTCGAAGATCAGGCGCTCCAGCGCGTTCCAGCCGGTGCCACCGAACTCCTTGGGCCAGGTGGGCGCGCCCCAGCCTTGCACATGCAGGATGCGGTGCCAGCGGATGTAGTCTTCCTTCTCCAGGCGCTGGTGGCCGAGTACCTTGGCTCGGATGTCGGCGGGCAGCTTGGCCTGCGCGAAGGCGCGAACCTCCTCGCGGAAAGCCTGCTCTGCGCTCGTAAAGTGCAAATCCATGATCTTGTCCCCTGTATGAATGGGCGGGCCGGATGAAGCGCAAGCCCGCCACGGTGTGTCGGAGCCATTTTGGCGGGAGGTGCTGAATTTCGGCTTTCGAAATGGCAAAGGTGGGCTTCCGCAAACCCAATTGGCAAGCGCCTGCCGCATCGCCCACACTCGGATCACTCCTTGAACGCCTGCCCGAAATTCGGTCGATGCCTGACCGCGTCCCTTGGCGCAAGCGATGAGAACTTCCGCCCGCCATCAGTACGGCGCCCGGGCGCTCCCATTCCATTTGTTTCATCACACAGGTCACTGCCATCCATGAGAGAAGCTGTCATTGTTTCCACCGCACGCACGCCCATCGGTAAAGCCTTCCGCGGTGCGTTCAACCAGACCCACGGCGCCACCCTGGGCGGTCATGCGGTGGCACACGCCGTGGCACGTGCCGGCATCGACCCCGCCGAAGTGGACGACGTGCTCCTGGGCTGCTCGAACCCGGAAGGCGCCAATGGCTACAACATCGCCCGGGTTTCGGCCATTCGCGCCGGCCTGCCAGTCAGCGTGGCAGGCGCCACCATCAACCGCTTCTGCGCCTCCGGCCTGCAGGCCATCGCCATGGGCGCCCATGCCATCAGCCACGAGGACGCCTCGGTAGTGGTCGCTGGCGGGGCCGAATCGGTAAGCTGCGTGCGTGACTACGTGAACCGTCACATGCGCGAGGAAGCCTGGGTGCTGGAGAACAAGCCCGCGCTTTACATGCCCATGCTCGAAACCGCCGAAGTGGTGGCCAAGCGCTACGGCATTCCACGTGCTGCGCAGGATGCCTACGCGCTGCAAAGCCAGCAGCGCTACGCCGCGGCCCATGCGGCCGGCCGCTATCACGACGAAATCGTGCCGATCACCACGCTGCGATGCGACACCCACAAGGAAACCGGCGTCGCCACCGATACCTCGGTGACATTGGCAGCCGACGAAGGCCCGCGCGCTGGCACGACGCTGGCGGGTCTGTCAGCGCTGGCACCGGTGCTCGGTCCGCATGGCTGCATCACCGCCGGCAACGCCAGCCAGTTGTCCGACGGCGCCTCGGCCTGTGTGCTCATGGACGGCAGGCTTGCCGAGCGCCGCAACCTGGCCCCGCTGGGCATCTTCCGCGGCATGGCGGTCGCCGGCTGCGAGCCCGACGAAATGGGCATAGGCCCGGTTTTCGCCATACCCAAGCTGCTCAAGCGCCATGGCCTCTCCATGGACGCCATCGGCCTGTGGGAACTGAATGAAGCATTCGCCGTGCAGGTGCTGTACTGCCGCGATCGCTTGGGCATTCCCGATGAGCGCCTCAATGTGAACGGCGGCGCCATCACTTTCGGCCATCCCATGGGCATGTCAGGCGCACGGATGGTGGGGCATGCGCTGATCGAAGGCCGCAGGCGCGGCGTGCGCTACGTGGTGGTAGCCATGTGCGTAGGCTCCGGCATGGGTGCAGCTGGCCTGTTCGAAGTGTGCTGAACGCGGGTTTCGCAGGCCCGCAGCACCGGGGGCTGTTCCTCACCATGGTGAGGAACAGCCCGCGCGGCTTTGGATGCGGTTGGGCCGTTATTCCGGCTTGATGCCCAGGCGTTCCACCAAGGCCTTTTCCTTCAGGGTCTGTTGGGCAGCGAAGCGGCTGTAGTCCGAGCTGCCGAGATATAGCAGCTCCTGGTCCTGTCGCTTGAGCGCAGCGATATGCGCCGGATCTTCCGAGGCGCGCTTGAGCGCGACTTCCAGCACCTGCACTACCTTGGGATCCATCCCCTTGGGGCCCGCCACTCCGTAGGGCGAGGTAGCGGTCAAGTCATAGCCGAGGTCGTTCAAGGTCGGCGCGCTGGGCCAGCGGCTGGAGCGCTGCGCCGTCCACAGGTTGAGCCAGCGCAGCTTGCCCGCATCGACCAAGGTGCCCGCCGCGCTGCCGGCCGCACACATCTGGACATGGTTGCCCAGCAGCGCAGGCAGGCATTCCCCGTCGCTCTTGAAAGGCATGTGGATGAGCGAAACCTTTTCCTTGCCGGCCAGCTCGACCATGGTGATGTGGGGCGTACTGAACGGGCCGGGTGTGCCGTAAGCGATGGTGCCGGACTTGGCGCGGGCATCACGCAGCATGTCCTCCCAGGTCTTCCACGGGGAGTCAGCGCGCACCACCACACCGAAGGTATAACCGGTGATACGTGCCAGATAGGTGAAATCGGTGGCGGGGTCGTAGGAGGTCTTCTGAATGAAGGGTTGACGGAACACCGTAGCGGGAATCAGCGAGAGCGTGTAGCCGTCGGGATGGGCCTGCTTGAGCGCCATCGCCCCCAGCGTACCACTGGCGCCTGGCTTGTTCTCCACCGCCACGGGCTGACCCAGCGCCACTTGCAGGGACTGCGCGAACTGACGCGCCACTACGTCGGTGGTGCCGCCTGGTGCGTAGGGAACGATCAGTTTGACAGGCTTGGATGGGTAGACTTGGGCCAGACTAGCCGTGCTGGCGAACGCAAGCATGAGACTGGCGCAGGGGATGCGCCAGGCCGATACGGTCATTTTCATTTTTTATGTCTCCTGGTGGAAAGGAAGACGCCGTGCGGTTGCGCCCCCTCGAAAGGGCCCGTCTTGAAAGGCGTCACGGCCATTATTCCGACACCCCTGCCAGCCTGACATTCGAATTTGCCTAAGAGCTGCTTCGCACAGTCCGAAGTGACAGCGCGGCTACAGGCCTTCTCATTTCCAACGACCGCCACCGCCCTGCCCTGTCACCGCGCATCACGCCAGGGCCGCAAAGCGCTCCAGGATGATGGCCTTGAGCCGCTCGGCCGCGGGCGGCAAAGGCTGGTGGCGCGGCCAGATGATGTTCAGGTGCGTGCGCAAGGCTGGATCGTCCAGCGGCACCAGACGCGGCAGCCCCTGCATACCCAGTTGGGCAAAGCTTTGCGGCGCGAAGGCCACGCCCAGGCCTTTTTGCACCATCAGCAGCATGGGCAGCGTCTCCACCCCCCAGTACAGCACGTCGGGCGTGAATCCCGCGTCCTGGCAGGCACGCAGCAGCATGTCGGAAATGCCCGAGCCCAGCAGGGAGCTGTGCAGCAGGAAACGCTCATCGCGCAGCTCGCCGATGTGCACCTGGGCGCGGTCGTGCAGCCTGTGGCCCGGCGGCAGTGCCAGCAGCAGGGGCTCGTCCATGAGCACCTGGTTTTGCAACTCGGGCGCCGTGTACTGGCTGCGGCAGATGATCAGGTCCAGGCTGCGCTCGCGCAGGCGCTGCAGCATGTAGCCCGTCTCGCCTTCATGCACGTGGACCGTGATCTTCAAGCCGCTGGCCGCGATGTGCTCCATGACGCCGGGCATGATGAACAGGCTGGCCGCGGTGGCACAGCCTATGTGCACCGTGCCGCGCGAGCCCTGCTCGGCTTCGAGCAACTCGCGGCGCATGGCCTGCAGGCTG
>JAMNYN010000730.1 GCA_023622805.1 Pseudomonadota bacterium
TTCTTTTTTGCCATGCCGGCAAGTCTTCCGGCTGCACCCGCTCTCAACCAGCACACGCATACGTCCCCGGCGCCGCCACACCTGACTCTGCTTGAGACATCGGGGCCTGCTCGACACCATGGGCAATCACCGCCACCACTTCGGCAAACCCACCAGCGAGGCCCCACCACCATGCCCAAGAAATCCAAGTTCTTCCGTGTCGCCGTTGAAGGCGCCACCTCCGACGGCCGCACCATCGAGCGCGACTGGCTGCTGCAAATCGCCAAGAACTACGACCCCAAGCTCTACGGCGCCCGGGTCAACATGGAGCACATCCGGGGCTATGGCCCGAACAGCGACTTCCGTGCCTACGGCGATGTGATTGCAGTCAAGACCGAAGAGGTGGAGATCGGCGGAAAAAAGAAGCTCGCACTTCTCGCCCAGATCGACGCCACGGACGAGCTGATCGAACTGAACAAGCGCAAGCAAAAGCTCTACAGCTCCATCGAGGTGCGTCCGAGCTTCGCTGACATCGGCGAGGCCTACCTCATCGGCCTGGCCGTCACCGACAACCCCGCCAGCCTGGGCACGGAAATGCTGGCCTTCGCGGCCCAAAACCCCGACGCCAACCCCTTCAAGGCCCGCAAGGAACAGCCCGAAGACGTGTTCGCCGTGGCCGAACCGCTCACCTTCGAGCTGGAGGCCGATGTCGAAGCCGGCGCCCTGGCCAAGTTCAAGGCCAGCATCGGCGCCGCCATCGCCAAGTTCCAGGGCAAGGCCGTCACCGACGACGCCCGTTTCGCTGCCGTAGCCGATGGCATGCAGCAAATCGGTGACAGCTTCGCAGAACACGCCACCGCGGCCGGCCAGCACCAGGCCAAGACCGACGGCACCCTCCTGTCCCTGCGCGCCGACCTCGACAAGCTGCAGCAGCAGTACACGCAGCTCGACAACACCGAGCAACCTGGCCGCCGTCCCGTGGCCAGTGGCGGTGACGGCCAGCAGCAAGCCGACTTCTAACAACCCGCCGCCCTCACCACCTCCCTCACCCGACAAGGAACACCTATGCGCAACGACAGCCGCCGCGTCTTCAACAAGTACCTGGGCCGCATGGCCGAACTCAACGGCATCGACCAGACCGACGCCTCCAAGTCCTTTGCAGTCACCCCCAGCATTCAGCAGAAGCTGGAAACGGCCATGCAGGAATCCAGCGAATTCCTGGGCAAGATCAACGTAATTGCCGTGACCGAGCAGCAAGGCGCCAAGCTGGGCCTGTCGCTGTCCGGCCCCATTGCTGGCCGCACCAACACTGCGACCAAGGACCGCCAGACGCGTGACCTCACCGACCTGGGCGAGCGCGGCTACCACTGCACGAAAACCAATTTCGACACCCACCTCACCTACGCCAAGATCGACGCCTGGGCCAAGTTCCCGGACTTCCAGGTGCGAGTGGCCCGCATGCTGGCCCAGCGCCAGGGACTGGATCGCATCTGCATAGGCTTCAATGGCATTTCCATCGCCGCCGACACCGACATCGGTGCCAATCCGCTGCTGCAGGACGTGAACAAGGGATGGCTGCAGCACCTGCGTGAAGAAGCGCCCGAGCGTGTCCTGGCAGACGGCAAGGTCGCCGGCAAGGTGCAGATCG
Organism: Pseudomonadota bacterium; assembly: GCA_023622805.1. Lineage (GTDB taxonomy): Bacteria > Pseudomonadota > Gammaproteobacteria > Burkholderiales > Burkholderiaceae_C > Comamonas > Comamonas bellezanensis. The sequence continues at coordinate 1,628 of JAMNYN010000730.1, forward strand.
GTGCCGCGGGCGATTACAAGAACTTGGACGCCGCCGTCTTCGATGCCCGCGAACTGCTGGACCCCTGGCACCGCAACAACCCGAATCTGGTGGTGATCCTGGGCAGTAAGCTGCTGCACGACAAGTATTTCCCCCTGGTCAACACCAACCAGGCCCCCAGCGAAACCATGGCCGCCGACATCATCATCAGCCAGAAGCGCGTGGGCGGCCTGGCTGCGGCACAGGTGCCGTTCTTCCCCGAGAACGGCATGTTGATTACCACCTTCGACAACCTGTCCGTGTACTGGCAGGAAGGCGCCCGCCGCCGCCACATCAAGGAAAACCCGGCGCGCGACCGCATCGAGGACTTCCAGTCCAGCAATGACGCCTACGTGGTCGAAGACGTGGGCCAGGCGGTACTGGTGGAAAACATCGAGATCGTCGAGGCATAAGCCGCCGCCGCTGGGTCGCCGCCTCCAGGGGCTGGCGGCCCAGCCTCCGCAACCCTCCACCGGAAACCACCATGGCACTCACTCCCGCCCAGCGTCACCGCGCCCGCGTGCTGGCTGAAAAGGCCCAGGCAGCCAGTCCCTTCGGCATCGAGCTGCAAGGCAGCGATTACCAGCTCATGCTGGCCAAGCTCGCTACCGACAAGCGCACCCTCAAATCCATTGAGTCCATTCAGCTCAAGCGTCAGACCAAGGCCAGCTTGCTGCCCGACTACCTGCCATGGATCGAAGGCGCGATCACCAAGGGCCAGGGAGCGCAGGACGTGGTGCTGACCACCCTGATGGTGTGGGCCATCGACGCAGGAGCCTACAGCCTGGCCTTGCGCATCAGCGGATACGTGCTGCAGCACCGGCTGCCACTGCCCGACCAGTACCAGCGCAGCACGGCCACCCTGCTGCTGGACGAGTTCGCCGACGCCTACCTGCGCGGCCAGTGGGTCGCCATCAAGCCCGCTGCCGACGCGCAGGGGCATCCCATCTTCGTGGCCGACGACACCCACCCCGTGGAGCACCTGACCGCAGTGGGCGGGCTGACCGCCGAACACGATGTCCCAGACCAGGCACGCGCAAAGCTGCTCAAGGCCACCGCCTACGGCCTGCTCGGCAAGGTGCAGACCGCAGAAACCCCGAACCTCGACAAGCTGCCGACCGACACCCTGGGCGATGCCTTGGCCATGCTCATCCAGGCCCTGGCCTTGGATGCTTTGTCAGGCGTCAAAAAGGACATCGAGCGCATTGAACGCAAGCTGCGCGCCATGGCCGACGGCAAGGCCACGCCACCGCCTGCTGTCGCACCCAGCGCCAAGCCTGCCCCCCAACAACCCGCTACGCCCAAGCGTGCACGGCCTGCCAAGAAGCAGGCCACCGCGCGCAGCCCGCGTTAGCACCACCGAGCACGACCCGTGCCGGGCGGCTCGCCAGGCCACGCGAAGGCTCACCCCTCACCGCAACGCCTGGCGACCACCGCCCACCTATCCACGCAGCCCCCATCCCGCCATGTCCTTCCTGATTGCCAATGCTCCCCCTGTCGTGCGGACCACACCGCCTGATAACCCGGCACCACTCGGCACCCTTTCGGTGCGTGAGTTTTGGCCCGTCATTGACCTGGCCAAACTACGCGAGGCCATCGCACTCGACGGTTCAGTGACCGCCGCCCGCATCACGCACGCTGCCACCGATGCCCTGGCCAGCGTCATCGACGAACTCACGGCGTGGTCCATCGACCAGCAGGCGGCCGGCCATGACACCCTGGCCAGCGTTCCGGCCATAGCCATCAACGGTGCGAGCGTGCAGATCAGCCGCTTCGAGCGAGCCGTCTACGCCTATGCCAAGGCCAACCTCATCGAGCGCTATGCGGATGCCGACGCCACCGGCAGGGCCGAGCGCGGCGAGCCTGGCCGGCGTCTGCAGGCAGACGAATACCGCCGCGATGGCCTGCACGCGCTGCGCGACATCCTCGGCGTATCGCGCATGACATCGGAACTCATCTGACATGCCCGTCACCGTGCGCGCTCAGCAAGGCGACACCGTGGACCAGCTGTGCCTGCGGCACCTGGGAACCACGGCGGAAGTCACCGAAGCAACCTATGCCCTGAACCCGGGCCTGGCTGCCCACGGTCCCACGCTGCCCCTGGGGCTGCTGGTCACGCTGCCCGAACCGCCCACCGCCGCTACTGCCACCCAAACCGTAAAGCTATGGGACTGATCCACCGCCCCCCCTTCACCCACCACCGCCACCACCACACGCCCAAAACCACCATGACAGAACCTACTGCCGCCGCCAGCACTTTCGTCGGCTACAAGCTGGCCCTCTTCTCCCTGCCCGTCGCGGCCAGTCTCATCGCCTTCTGGCTGGGCCTGCGCTTCGTGCCACTGCGCGCTACCGACCCACGGGGCGACCTGCTCAACCGCGTACTGGCTTGCCTCGTCAGCGGCTTCGTGCTCGGCGTGCCGGCCCTGGTCATGCTCATGCAGCACTGGCCCGGCATCTTCGATGCCGGGGTGCGCCTGGCCAGCCTTGCTGCCATGCCAGCCATTTCGGGATTCTTCGTCATCACGGGATGCGTGTTCGTCGTCTGCTCCATCCCTGGGCCTTGGGTGGTCGCCGCGGTGTTCCTTTGGCTCAAGCGCAGCGAAGGCCAGACCATTACCGAAATGGCCCAGGACGTGCGCCGCGACCTCACCGCAGCGCGCCGCAGTGAAACAGCAAACGCCAGCACCGACGCAGCAGGAGGTCGCCCATGACCGCCGAAACCATTCGCTACATAAACGATCTCATTGAGCGCGAGGGCGGCTACGTCCACGACCCCCAGGATTCCGGCGGCGAAACCAAATACGGCATCACCGTAGCCACTGCCCGCGCCTACGGATACCAAGGCTCCATGCGTGAAATGCCCCGTGAAACGGCGCAAAGCATCTACCTCAAACGCTACTGGGTAGAACCCGGATTCCATCGCGTGGCCGAGGTTTTCCCGGGCCTGGCCGATTGCCTGTTTGACTTCGGCGTGCTCGCCGGGCAAAGCACGGCCACGCTCCATCTGCAGCGCGTGCTCAACGTGCTCAACCGCAACCAGGCCGACTATCCCGACATCACCGCAGACGGTCGCCTCGGCACCCTGACCGTGAATGCCCTGCGAGCCCTCCTGGCCAAGCGCGGCAGCGAGGGGGCGAGCGTGCTCTTCGGCATGGTGGCATCGCAGCAGTCGAATTACCTGCTGGAGCTGGCAGAGCGCCGCCCCAAGGATGAGCGCTTCCAGTACGGCTGGCAGCTCAACCGCGCATTGGGCGAACTGCTGAACGGCAAACAATTCCTGCCCGTATGAAAGTCCTCACCTCTCTGATCGTAAAGGCGGTGCTGCCGCTGGCAGTGCTGGCGGCGCTCTACGGCGCTGACCAGCGCGCTGAGCAACGTGGCTACCTGCGCTCCCAAGGCGAGCAGCAGGCCGGCGCCGTGCGGCAGCTCACCCAATCCATCGAGCGCAGCGGCCAGCTGGCCGCCTCGCTCGGCCAGCTTCTCAGCAACAACAGCACTGCTCAAACCGATGCAAAAACATCTATCGACCGCCTGGCTTCTGGCCTGCGCAATGGCTCTATCCGCTTGTCAGTCCGCACCGAACCTGACCCAAGCCCTGCCACCAGCGCCGACCGTCCCGCCTCTTCCCCTCACGAAACGCGTGCCGAACTTAACCGAGACGATGCTGAAGCGCTTCTCGGACTCACCGGAGAAGGCGACGCCGCCATCCGCGACCTCAATGCCTGCATCGACGCCTACAGCGCCGTCCGGGCCATAGTGAACAGCGCAGCACCATGAAAAAGCCCCATGCCTTGCGCGCGTTCCTCAGTGGTTCCATCCCCGACCTGCAGACCGACCCGCAGCGCCTCAAAATGTTCGTGCAGGGCGGCCACCTGGTCGCGCGCAGCGGCGAAACCCTCTCCTTCGAATACCGCTTCACCGTGCGCCTGGTCCTGCTTGACTTCGCCGGAGACATGGACGTGATCGCCGTGCCTCTGCTGGCCTGGCTCAGCACCTTCCAGCCCGAGCTACTGCAAAACAAGGAACAGGCCGCCAAGGCGGTGCGCTTCGACGTCGAGCCGCTGGCAAACAACCTGCTCGACCTGGCTGTCGAAGTCGACCTGACCGAGGCCGTCGACGTGATTGAAGACCGCGACGACCAGGGCCGCCAACGCCTGACCACCAAGCACCGCGGCGAGCCATACAGCCCCAAGCCTTATGCCGAGGGCGACTACACCCTGTACCTCGGTGACAAGATCGGGGCCGAGTGGCACACCACGCCGGGGATTGGGTGATGTCCGACGCCATCGACCAGATCGCGGATTGGGCCACTCCACTGATGGCCCGCCTCACGCCAGCCGCACGCAAAGCCGCCATGGCCGAGGTGGCCGTCTACCTGCGACGCAGCCAGGCCGAGCGCATTGCCAGCCAGCGCAACCCCGACGGCTCCCCCTACGAACCGCGCCGCCCCCGTGCTTCCCTGACCGCCAGCAAAGGAGGCATTCGGCGTGGCATGTTCCTGGGCCTGCGCAAGATGCAGAACCTGCAGCGCAAAGCCACCAGCGATGCTGCCACCGTATCCGTGCATCCGCGTTCCTTGCGCGTGGCGCGCGTCCACCAGTTCGGCGGGCGTGACAAAGTGGACTGGCGCAATCCTCACAGCCCTACCGTGCGCTACGCACGCCGCGAGCTGCTGGGCTTCACCGAAGCCGACCTCAATGCGGTCGCCGACATCCTGATCCGGCACGCCAATCCAGGCTGATTCAGCCAGAAGGTGGGCGGCTTCCGTCCTGGGCGCCGCCACACACACCATTGCTCGCGCCCACGCGGGGCAAGCGGCAAATTAGGGGCATGTCGACGCCCGATCCCAACTTCGCCCTCTCCGAGCTGCAGCGCCTGCTGCACAACCTCGTGCGCGTGGGCTCCATCCAATCCGTGGACCACGGCGGCCCCGGCAAGCCGGCCCGGGTGCGCGTCACCATCGGTGATCTGGTCACCGACTGGCGCCCGTATCACGAATGCCGTGCAGGCGGCACCACCACATGGAACCCGCCCACCGTGGGCGAGCAGGCGACCGTGCTATCGCCTAGCGGTGACCTGGGCGCGGCCGTGGTGCTGGTCGGCCTGAACAGCACCGCCAACCCCGCTCCCAGCAACGACCCAAACAAGACCATCACCAAGTATCCAGACGGCGCCGTCATGGAATACGACCATGCCGCCCACGCCCTGCTGGTATCGCTACCTGCCGGCGGCACCGCCAAGATCGTCGCCCCCGTCAGCGTCACCATCGACAGTCCCGAAGTCACCATGACCGGCAACTGCACCGTGGAACGCACCCTCACCTACAAGGGAGGCATGCGTGGGAGCGGCGTGGCTGCAGGCGCTGGCAGCTCGGCCGAGATCGACGGCACGCTGCGCGCCACCCAGGATGTGGTGGCCGCTGGCATCAGCCTGCGCACCCACCCCCATGGCGGTGTGCAGCGCGGCAACTCCAACACCGATCAGCCAGGGGGTTCCGCATGATGAACGCCACCACCGGCCGCCGCATGGCTTGGCGCGATCACATCGGCCAATCCATCGCCGACATACTCACCACCCCCGTCGGCTCGCGCATCATGCGCCGCAGCTACGGCAGCTACATCCCGCAGCTCATCGACCAGCCCCTGACGCCGGCCAACATCCTGCGGCTGCAGGCCGCCACGGCCCAGGCCATCATGAAACATGAGCCGCGCACGCGCCTGCGCCGCGCCATGCTGCAAATGGGAGCCGATGGCCGGGCCGTGCTGACCATCGAACGCACCGACAAAGGCCAGGCCGGCACCACGCAGCAAACCGTCGAAATCCGTGGAGGCCTGGCATGAGCAGCGGCCAGATCATCGACATGAGCAAGCTGCCGGCCCCGGTAGTCGTCACGGTGCCGAACTTTGAGGTCATCCTTGCCGCGCTCAAGGCCGACCTCCTCGCCGCCATGCCAGCCGACCTGCGCGCCAGCACAGCGGCCACTCTGGCGCTGGAATCGGAGCCGCTGACAAAGTGGCTGGAGCGCCTGGCCTACCAGCTCGTCGTGGAGCACAGCGAACGCAACGACAGCGCCCACGCCGTCATGCTGGCTTACTCCAGAAGCAGCGACCTCGACCAGCTCGCCGCATTCTTTGGCGTGCAACGCCTGACCATCACCGAGGCCAACCCTGCGGCCGTTCCGCCGGTCAATGCCGTGATGGAAGACGACGACACCTTCCGCGCCCGCATCCAGCTCGCACCGCGCGGCTACAGCGTGGCCGGCCCCGTGGGCGCCTACGTATACCACGCCAAGACAGCCGACGGCCAGGTGCTCGATGCCGCGGCCTCCAGCCCCACGCCCGGCCGCGTCGTTGTTTCAGTGCTGGCCCGCGAAGGCAGCGGCGTGCCCACGCCGGCGCTGCTCAACACGGTGGCTGCAGCCGTGAATGCCGAGGACGTGCGCCCGCTCACCGATGAAGTCATCGTACAGGCGGCCGGCATCGTGCCTTACCAGATCGTCGGCAAGGTCTACACCATGCCGGGGCCTGATTCGTCCAGCGTGCTCACCACCGCACTGCGGCGCATCGAGGACTATGCCGAAGCCCTGCACCGCATCGGTCGCCGGCCCACGCTGTCGGGCATCTACGCTGCCTTGCATATCGAAGGCGTCCACCGCGTGGAGCTGACCAGCCCGGCCGCCGACGTGGCCGTGGGTGAAACCCAGGCCAGCTGGTGCACCGCCATCACAGTGACCCATGGAGGCACTGTTGGCTGATTCGCTGCTGCCGCCCAATGCATCCCATCTCGACCGAGCGGCCGAGGTCGTCCTCGCTTCTCGTCTGTCGGCCATTCCACAGCCGCACCGCGCGCTGTGGAACCCTGACACCTGCCCCATTGACCTGCTGCCCTGGCTGGCCTGGGCCATGGGTGTGGAGGCCTGGCGCACAGAGTGGCCCGAGGCCATCAAGCGCGCCATCGTGCGCAACGCCATTCAGGTCCAGCGCCAACGCGGGACCATCAAGAGCGTGCGCGACACCGTGGCCAGCTTCGGCGGCGCCATCAGCATCCGCGAATGGTGGCAAACCACCCCCAAGGGCGCGCCGCACACCTTCGAACTGGTCTTCACCATGACGGGCCAGGACGGTGACCAGTCCAGTGCCGCCTTTGTGCAAGACGTCATGGCCGAGGTCGCGCGCGTCAAGCCGCTGCGCTCGCACTTCACCTTCATCCAGGGACTCACCGCCTCTGCCTCCATCAAGCTCGCAGCTGTCGGCCGGCCTGTCGCCTATACCCGCCTCGACATGGCCGTGCAGTAACCAGAAAACCCCATGGCCATCATCTTCAAACTCACCAACGCAGGCCGGCAGGCACTCGTCAACGCCAAGCAGGACGGCAGCCTTGAGCGCACCGTTGTCAGCGTCGGCATCACTGCCACCGCCTTTACACCGTTGGCCACGCAAACCAGCATCCCCGGGGAAATCAAGCGCCTGGCCTCCATCGCGGGCGACGTGGTGGAGAAAGACACCATCCACATCACTATCCGCGACGATGGCAGCGACACCTACACCGTGCGCGGCCTGGGCGTCTATCTGGACAACGGCGTGCTGCTGGGCACCTACAGCCAAGCAGCGGTGATCCTTGAAAAGTCAGGATCGTCCATCCTGCTCCTCTCGACCGACATGCGAGTGCTCGACGGTGGGGTCGACATCAGCACCCTGCAATTCGGCGCCACCAACTTCATCAACCCACCGGCCACCACCGAGCGCCAGGGCGTGGTGGAGCTGGCCACCCCGGAAGAGGCCGACGCCCTCGCCGACGACCAGCGTGCGCTCACGCCTGCATCCGTGGCTGGTCTGTTCGGCCGCGCCGCGCTCAAGGCCATCAAGATCATTCCAGGCACGGGCCTCACTGGCGGCGGCGACCTGTCGGCCAATCGCACCCTGAACCTTGCCAACACGACCGTGGTGGCCGGCAGCTACGGCAGCGCCACCGCCGCGCCCACCTTCACCGTGGATGCGCAGGGGCGCATCACCGCCGCCGGCAGCGCCATCGTCACGCCCGCCTGGGGTAGCGTCACCGGCAAGCCGACTACCCTGGCCGGCTACGCCATCACCGACGCAGCGGCCAGCGCGCGCAAAGTCATCGCGGGCTCGGGCCTTACGGGCGGCGGCGACCTCACCGCCGACCGCACCCTTACCCTGGCCAACACGGCCGTGGTCGCCGGCAGCTACGGCAGT
>JAMNYN010000151.1 GCA_023622805.1 Pseudomonadota bacterium
GCCACGACGGCCTCCAGGCGCTTGGCCAGCTGCTTATTCGGATTGCGCCACTCGGCATGGGCCTGGCGGTAATAGGCGGCCAGGTCCAGCTGGCGCAAAGCACCATGGACGGCTTGGGCGATGGGATTCTGTTTCATGGCTTGACCGGTTGGAGCTTTGCGGTGCCCCCGCGCAAGCGCAGGGGCGGGGTTGCTTACGCGTTGGGGGTGCCGTTCAGGATCGCCAGGCCAGTGCCCTCGGCAATCTTGGCGCGCAGTTCCTTGACTGCTTCCTCGATCACCTTGTGCGGGCGCACCAGCTCCATCCACATGACCAGCTTGCCGCCTTCTTCGATGCGGTAGCGCAGGCGCACGTCGACGCGCCATTTTTCGCCGTTCTCGAAGACCGGCACGCCGATGACGAACTGTTCGGGAATTGCCAGCTGGCCCTTTTGGGCCGTACCCGAAATCTCTTCTTCGAAGGTGAACTGGTTGTTGCCATCGGACAGTCGGATGCTGCTAGAGAAGTTCACCTTCTTCTTGGCTTCCAGCGTGCGGCAGATCTCCAGCAGCGTGGCGCCTTCGGGCTCAGCCACGTCGACCAGGTTGTTTTCGATGAACTGGGCTATTTCGACCTGACCCATCTTCTTGCCGTCGACGCCTGTCCATGCCTTCCACTCGGGGGAGAGTGGCGCGTTGTACTTGGCCTTATGGTCGCCCCAGCCGGAGCCGCTCGCGTTGTGGTTGAACACTGCGGTGAAGGTGGGCGGGCTGATGGTGCTGAACAGGCGGGTGCTTTCGGACTTTTGGTCCAGCACCACGGCCACGAACGATTCAGCGTCGTTCAGGATGATGGTGCCCTTCTTGCGAATCGGCGCGGCGAGCGTTTCTTCCAGGGTATGGATGCGCAGGTCGGGCGGCAGGATGAGGGCTGGCATGCCATCGCCAAAGGTGCGGGGGACCTGCTGGCACGCCACCAGGTCGGAGGCCAGTTGGGCGGCCACGGCGGATTCGGCTCGGATTTCTTCAAAACTCATGGTTCATTCGCTTTCGAGTGGTTGGGAAAAAGGGGGGGGCTCAGTGGACGCCGCCGACGACGCGCAGCTTTTCGCCTGCGGCCGGCTCGGCGGGCGTGGTGCGCAGCTCGGACTGGGCTTCGGCTTCCTGGTCAGCCGTGCGCAGGCCATCCAGGGTTTGCTGGCGAGGGTTCTCGCGCTGCAGGTTGTTGTCCGGCGTGGCGAACATGAGGGTCTTGCCGCGGGTGGGTGCGGGCAGCTTGGTCTTGACGTCGAGTTCGAGTTCGACCTGGCCGGCCTTGCCGCCAACGGGCCGGAACTTGATCTTGATGGTCAACTCCGCGGCTTTGCCGGTCTCCGTGGCCGCGTGCACCACGTCGTTGATTGCGTCGGTGGCTTCCTCCTCGAGGCCGGGGATTTGCTTCAGGATGTCGCTGAACGGCTTGCGCTTGGACTTGAGGGTTGGGTTTTTGATGGTGTTCACGGGGACTCCATTGAAAAAGCCCACCTGTTGGCGGGCTGGGGTGGGTGAAGGGAAAGGTGATCAGCTGATGGCGGCCAGCAGGAGGAAGAAGCCAGCGGTGCCGGTAGCGTCAGCCATAAGCATGAGGGCGGCCAAAAAGAGGAAGAAGCCGCGCATGGTCAGCGGAGAAGCTGCGCGGCGGCCAGGCTCAGGGCCGCGATGCCGGAAAAGGTGAAGACGTGGAGGGCTGCGTTCATGGCTTTTCTTTCAGGCAACGGACCGTGGCGTCGTCCTGCCACTCGGCATGCATGCCTGGGCACGCGAATTCGTTCTTGGCAGCCTGGCGCAGGTCGAAGGGCGCTGGGCCCAGGTCCTGCGCTGTGGCTCCGCTGCAGCCGGACAGCACCATGGTGATCAGCACCAGCATTGCCGCGATCAGCCAGAGGCCGGGTCGGTTCGGTACCGGAAAGCGCCGCGGTGCTGGGGAGAGGTGCGGGTGTGAGGGGAAAGCCTCGGCCATGCCGCGCGCGAACTTCGCGTCTGGCTCGGGGTTGACGTCGGCAGGGAAGTTCGT
>JAMNYN010000361.1 GCA_023622805.1 Pseudomonadota bacterium
CGGCGTGCACGGCGTAGCCGACGCGGTCGCTGCCATCCGTCGCGGATTCGATGGTGGTGATCTTCTTGCCTTCGGCGGAGGAAATGGGGGTCACGCAGGAACGTATGGCTTCCCCGTCCAGATGCACGGTGCAGGCACCGCACAGCGCCGCCCCGCAACCGAACTTGGTGCCGGTCATGCCCAGGTTGTCACGCAAGGCCCAGAGGATGGGGGTGCTGGGGTCGGCGTCGACCGTGTGTTCACGGCCGTTGATGTTGAGCGTGTTCATGGTGGGTCAGTTCTCCGTGGGGTGGGGGAGTGATGCCTGGCGGCGTTTTTTCTGAGGGCCAATTTACCCAAATCCGCAATGCGGTGGGCAATACTTTGCAGGAAGCACCAGGGAGTTGTCATCTGGTGATTCCCGATGCGGGCCGTTGCATTCGAGTGTCTGCTGCCGCCTTGCATTGCACTTGCCATTTCCGATTCTTGTCTTGCCTTTTTCGACGTTTCCTTGCCCCGGGGCCAGCCAGGCGCAGCATCGGATATACAGTGCTCCTGCGCGCAGTCTTGGCGCGGCACAGGGGGCCGACTCCCTGGATTCCAGAATAAGTTCAACCCTCCAGGCGAGCTGACCATGTCCATCGAAACCTTGGCCTACGAAATCGGCAGGATTGCCCAAAATGATGGCGATCATCCCACCGGCATTCCGCAGCTCACGCTCCATCAGCGCAGCGCCAGGACGGAGCCCATGCACTGCATTTACGGACTGGGGCTTGGCATCACGGCGCAGGGCGGCAAGCAGGTCACGCTGGGCGATCAGGTGATTGCCTACGGGCCTGGCCAATCCTTGTTGACGACGGTCGATCTGCCCGTGGTCTCGCATGTCACTCAGGGCAACCCGGCCCAGCCCTTTCTGGGCATGATGCTGCGCCTGGATGGCAATGCCCTGGTGCAATTGGCGACGGAGATGGACCTGCCGCCGCTGTCACGCGAGCCGGTGACGCGCGCGATGTCGCTGCGTCCGCTGGAAGCGCCTTTGCTCGATGCGTTGACCCGCCTGGTCCAACTGCTGAGCGAGCCTCCACTGATTGCCAGCATCGCGCCCTTGATCCAGCGGGAGATCATGGTGAGATTGTTGTCCGGCCCGCATGGGCCTTACCTTCGGCAGTTGGCGGCGGCAGGCTCACCCAGCCACCAGTTGGCGCAGGCCATGGCCTGGCTCAAACAGAACTTCAGCCGCGAGGTCCTGGTGAACGAACTCGCCTCCCGCGTGCACATGAGTCCTTCGACATTCAGGCAACATTTTCGCAACCTCACAGGCATGAGCCCCGTGCAGTACCAAAGGCAATTGCGCCTGCAGGAGGCGCGGCAACTGATGCTGAACCAGGCCCTGGATGCCAGCACGACCGCCGCGCGCGTGGGATACGAAAGCGCCTCGCAGTTCAGCCGTGACTACAGCCGCTTGTTTGGCGCTCCGCCGCAACGCGATATACGGAGAATGCAGCGTCTGTCCTAGGGGCTCTGGATCAGACCAGGGGAGTTCACGACTTCAATGGCTGGCGAAATAGTCCTGCGCTCCCCGATGACGCGAGAATGTCGCCTATGCCGCGTGCGCGCGTAGCCAGGCAACGATATCGGCAGTCACCTCATCGCGGTTGGTTTCATTCAGGATTTCGTGGCGCGCTGCCGGGTACAGCTTGACCGTCACATCGGTGATGCCGGCATCGCGGTAGCGCTTGCCCAGCAGCTGAATAAGCGCGCCGCCACCGGCGAGCGGGTCGGCGTCGCCAGAAACGATCAGGATGGGCAGGTCGCTGCGAATGCCCGCCAGCCGCGCCGGATCGGCCAGCCGGGGCGCGGGCGCGAACAGCGAAGCAATCGCATCCTCCGGCACATCCCAGCCGCACCAGGGATCGGCGACATAGGCGTCCACCTCGGCCTTGTCGCGCGAAAGCCATTCGTATCCCGTGCGGTGTTCAAAGCCCGCGTTGAAGGCTTCCAAGCCTTTCGGCGCGTCTGCCGGTGCGTTGGCCATGCCGGCGACGAGCATGT
>JAMNYN010000743.1 GCA_023622805.1 Pseudomonadota bacterium
CATCAGCCCTTAGGGTTTTCACGAAAGCGATCCTTAATTGAGTCAGTTAACTTAACTAAGCGTTTTAGCTTAATTTTTAATGCAGGAGTTCATCGAGCATGCGAGTCATTATTGTGGGGGCTGGTATCGGTGGTTTGAGCGCGGCGATCGCGTTGCGGCAACATGGCATCGATGCCTTGGTTCTGGAGCAGGCGGCTGAACTGTCGGAGATTGGTGCAGGCATTCAGATCGCCAGCAATGGCAGCCTGATCCTGCGCGAACTGGGCTTGGAGGCCGCCTTGGCCGCCGTGGGTACACAGCCTGACGGCTACGACTACCGTGACCTGTCTACCGGACGCCAACTCTACTATGCGCCGCTCGGATCGGAAGCTGCCGCACGCTACGGCGCGCCGATGTACAACGTGCACCGCGCCGATCTGATCGGTATCCTGGAGCGTGCCTTGCCGGCGGGTGTGGTGCGCCTGGGCGTCAAGGTGGCAGGCATTGGACAGGACGAGGACCGTGCCTGGGTGGATCTTGCAAACGGCGAACGTGTCGAAGCGGATCTGATCGTGGGCGCGGATGGCATCCACTCCGTCGTGCGCACTGCCCTGCGCGGCCCTGAAAAGACGCAGTTCTCCAACATCTTGATGTGGCGCTCCCTGATTCCCGCGCACAAGCTGCAAGGCCTGCATTTGCCCGTGCGTGGCAACAACTGGTTTGGTCCGGGGCGCACGGTGATTTCTTACTGGGTGCGTCCCGACCTCTACAGCATTCTGGCGTCGGTGCCGGCGACGGAAGTACAGCGCGAATCCTGGACCGACAGTGGCGATATCGCGGAACTGCAGCGCTCGTTCAGCGGTTCCGAGCCCACGGTGCGCAAGCTGTTCGAGCAGATCGAGACCAGCTTCATCACCGGCATGTACTACCGCGACCCCATCGACCAATGGACCACGGGGCGGATCACCTTGCTTGGCGATGCGGCACATGCCATGGTGCCATTCCTTGCCCAAGGGGCCTGCCAGTCCATCGAGGATGCCTGGACTTTGGCCGTGACGCTGACGCGACCCGGCGGGGCGGGCGTGGTCGAGCGCTTGCAGGAATATGAGAGCCGGCGCCGTCCGCGCACGACCCGGGTGCAGGCGGGGGCGCGTGCCGTCGTGAAAATGGCGCACGAGTCGGATCCCGCGCGCATCCTGGCGCGTGACGGTCGTTGGAGCGGCATGGCACGGATTGACCCGCTGGCTGAAACTTCCTGGGGTTTTGTCTGGGGCCACAACGAAATGGAAGCGGCCAAGCTCCCGCCGGGCGAGGTGCTGGGTGTGGCCGCAGCGCGCGAAGGCAAGCGCATGCAACGGCCTGAAAGCCAGCGCGCTTTCGACCTGTGGAAAGGTACCTTCAAGCCCGAAGACGTGGCGCGCGGCCATGACGGCATGCGTGAAGCCTACGATCGCATGCTGCTCACTCACTTCCCGGTGCCGGCGCATGTGCCGGTGCATGAGGTCGAGTTGCTGGGTGTGCCGGCCTTGTGTGTCACCGCGCCGTCGTCGGCGCTGACAGGGCCTGTGGTGCTGCACTTTCATGGTGGCGCCTACGTGCTCGGCTCTGCCCGCAGTTCGCTGGAATACGCCCACCGCCTGGCCGCAGCAGTGAACGGCACCTGCTATACGGTGGAATACCGGCTGGCACCCGAGCATCCTTATCCGGCGGCGATTGACGATGCCCTGCAGGCCTACCGCGGCCTGCTGGCCAGTGGTGTGCCGGCGCAGCGGATTTTGCTGAGCGGAGAGTCGTCTGGCGGCGGCCTGGCCGTGGCTCTGGCGATTGCCATCCGGGGTGCGAAGCTGCCCGCGCCGGCCGGCATCTTTGCCGTCTGCCCGTTCACCGACCTGACACTCAGCGGCCCCTCGGTACAAGCCCATTCGGGTGAGGATCCTGCGGCCCACCGGGATTCGTTGAGCCTGCTGGCGGCTTCCTATTTCCAGGGGCACGAGCCCACCGATCCCCTGGTGTCGCCCCTGCATGGCGACTTGCGCGGGCTGCCGCCCATGTTCCTGACGGCCACGCATGGCGAAGTGCTGCTCAGCGACACCACACGCCTGGCGCAGCATGCGCAGGATTGCGGCGTCAACATCAGCTTGCACCTGGTGGAGGACTCGGTACACGTGTTCACGCTGTTTCCCTTCCTACCGGAAGCGCAGCAGATCCTGGCCGAGCTGGGAACGTGGAGCCGAACCCAACTGGCCGCCGCGGCCAAGGGGGGACGCTGATGAGCACGTCGATCGCAGTCAGCAAGGCCGTCGTGCCTGTGCACTGGCCTCGATATCTGCCGCAGCACTTGACGGTTCCGGCGACTTCGCTGTGGTTCAACCTGGAAGTGTCGGCAACCCGTTTTCCCGACAAGGCCGCCTGTCTCTTCTTTGACCAGGCGCTGAGCTATGCCCAACTGCGCGCGCAATCCCTGGTGGTTGCCGGCTGGCTTCAGTCGGTGGGCGTGGCCAAGGGCGACCGGGTGCTGCTGCAAATGCAGAACTGTCCGCAGTTCATGGTGGCCTACTACGCCATCGTGCGGGCCGATGCCGTGGTGGTGCCGGTCAGTCCGATGAACACGGCCGAGGAATTGCAGCACTACCTGGAGGACGCCCAGGTCAAGGCAGCGCTGTGCACCGCGGATGTGGCGCAGACCCTGGGCGCTGCCATCCAGGCCCAAGGCGCGCCGCTGCCCGTGCTGGTGACCCGCTATGCGGATGCACTGCCGGTCGAGGGCCAGATACCGGTGGAGTTGCAGCAGATGCTCTTGCAGGAGCACCCGCTGCCGCCAGCGTTCGAACGCTGGGCGCAGGTGCTGGAGCGTGCGCTGGTGCCTGGGCCCCACACGGCGCAGCCGTCGGACCTGGTCATGCTGCCCTATACCTCGGGCACCACGGGGCGTCCCAAAGGCTGCATGCACACCCATGCCACGTTGATGCCCAATGCCCTGGCCGGCGCCCTGTGGCCGCAGATGTCGGCCTCGTCGTGCAGTCTGGCGGCCTTGCCCATGTTCCATATCACGGGCCTGATCTTCAACGTGCTGAGCGTCATCTACCTGGGGGCGACCGCCGTGGTCATGCCGCGCTGGCACCGCGAACTGGCCGGGGGCTGGATCGCAGCCTATGGCATCACCCATTTCGCCTGCATCCCGACCATGGTGATCGACATGTTCGCCAGCCCCAACTACCGCAGCTTCGGCCTCAATTCCTTGAGCAACCTCATCGGTGGCGGCTCGGCCATGCCCCAGGCCGTGGCCGAGCGGCTGAAGCAGGAGTTCGACATCGATTTTGCCGAAGGCTACGGGCTGACCGAGACAGCGGCCATGGCGTTGATCAACCCGATCGAGCGCCCCAAGTTGCAGTGCCTGGGCATTCCCATCTTTGGCAATGAGGTGCGGATCATCGACCCGGAAACCGGGGTCGAAGTGGCCGCGGGCCAGACGGGTGAAATCGTGTTGCGCGGTGCCACGGTGTTCCAGGGCTACTGGCGGCAGCCGGAGGCGACGGCGCAAGCCTTCATCGACCTGGACGGCCGCTCGTTCTTCCGCACGGGAGACATGGGCCACCAGGACGAGGAGGGCTACTTCTTCGTGACCGACCGGCTCAAACGCATGATCAATGCCAGCGGCTTCAAGGTCTGGCCGGCCGAAGTCGAGGCCTTGTTGTACCGCCACCCCGCGGTGCAGGAGGCCTGCGTGATCAGCGTGCCCGACGACTATCGCGGTGAAAACGTGAAGGCGGTCGTGGTACTGCGCCAGGGGCTGGAAGCGCAACCCAGCGCCGAAGAGCTGATGGCGTGGTCCAGAACGCAAATGGCCATCTACAAAGCGCCGCGCGCCATCGAGTTTGTGCCAGCCCTGCCGAAATCGTCTTCCGGCAAGGTGCTTTGGCGCGAGGTGCAACGCCAGCACGCCACGCCCGCGTAAAGCGGCATCTCCCCTGGTTTTTTCGGTTCATGGCGCGGCGGTCATTGCCGCCGGCGCCGGACGCAGTTGTCTCGTTCCTCAGTTGATCAACGATTGGAGTATTCGCCATGTCATCTCGCCGTTCCATGCGTCCCTTCTTGCTGACCGCCGCGGTTGCAGCCCTCTTGCCCATGACTGCGACTGCGGCCCCCCCGCAGGTCTCTGGTGGCGTGGTCAAGATCGGTGTACTGACCGATATGAATGGCATCTTTTCCGAGCTGGCCGGCAAAGGCTCGGTGATCGCCACCCAGATGGCGATTGATGACTTCAAGGCCGAGGCCAAGCCGGAGTTCGCCATCGACATGGTGTTTGCCGACCACCAGAATAAGGCCGACATAGGCGCCAGCAAAGCGCGTGAGTGGTATGACAAGCAGCAGGTAGACATGGTCGTGGACGCGATCAACTCCGCCGTCGCCATCGCGGTCTCCAGCGTCACGCGCGAAAAGCAAAAGCTGCTGATCGTCACGGGCGCGGGCGCCATGCGCCTGACCAACGAAGACTGTTCGCGCAACACCATCAGCTACACCTGGGACACCTATTCCACTTCCCGACCGCAGGCCACGGCCGTGACCAAGGCGGGGGCGCGTGACTGGTTCTTCCTCACGGTGGACTATGCGCTGGGCCAGTCGATAGAGCAGGACGGACTGGCTGCAGTCAAGGCCGCCGGCGGGCGCGTGCTGGCCACGGTGCGCCACCCGATCAGCAGCCCGGATTTTTCTTCCTATATGTTGCAGGCCCAGGCTTCCAAGGCCCAGGCCGTGGGCATCGCGAGTGCCGGCGGTGATTTGATCAACGCCATCAAGGCTGCGCGTGAATTCGGCGTCATGAAGAACCAGACCCTCGTGCCCTTGTCGGGCTCCATCACCGATGTGCACGCGCTCGGCTTGCCGGTGGCGCAAGGCATCACGCTGACCGAAGCCTTTTACTGGGACTTGAACGACCAGACGCGCGCCTGGAGCCATCGCTTCTTCGAGAAGCACAAGCGCATGCCCAACCTGATCCATGCAGGCACCTATTCCGCCGTGCGCAACTATCTGCAGGCGGTGCAGGCCGTGGGCACCGATGAGGCCCTGGCCGTGCGCAAGCAACTGGGCGCGGCCGTGATCAATGATGTCTTTGCCAGCAATGGCCGCATCCGCGAAGACGGCCGCATGGTGCACGACATGTATTTGATGCAGGTGAAAAAACCTTCGGAGTCGAAGCGCCCCTGGGATTACTTCAACGTCAAGGCGGTGATTCCGGGTGACCAGGCCTACCAGCCACTGAGCGAGTCGCGTTGTGCTCTGGTCAAGAAGTCATGAGCGACATCATCCTGGAGACGCGCCAGCTCACGAAGGAGTTCAAGGGTTTCACGGCCGTGAGCAAGGTGGATCTGCGGGTCGCGCGTGGTTCCATCCACGCACTGATAGGGCCGAATGGGGCCGGCAAGACCACCTGCTTCAATCTGCTGACCAAATTCCTGGAGCCGACGTCGGGGGCCATTGTCTTCAATGGCATCGACATCACGACCGAGCAGCCGGCCCAGATCGCGCGGCGCGGCGTGATCCGCTCCTTCCAGATATCGGCGGTGTTCCCGCATCTGACGGTGCTGGAGAACGTGCGCCTGGGCCTGCAGCGTGCGTTGGGCACGGGCTTTCATTTCTGGAAAAGCGAGCAATCGCTGCAGCAGTTGCATGCCAAGGCGCTTGCGCTGCTGGCCGAGGTGGGGCTGGAGGAGGTGGCCCAGGAGCAGGCCCTGAACCTGCCCTATGGCCGCAAGCGGGCCCTGGAGATTGCCACCACCCTGGCCATGGAGCCGGAGTTGCTGCTGCTCGATGAACCGACACAAGGCATGGGCCATGAAGACGTGCACCGCGTGGCGCAGCTGATCCGACGGGTGTCGGCCGGCCGCACCATCTTGATGGTGGAACACAACATGGGCGTCGTTTCGAGCATTGCCGACACGATCACCGTATTGCAGCGTGGCGCTGTGCTCGCCGAAGGGGTGTACAGCGACGTCTCGCGCAACCCGCAAGTGATGCAGGCCTACATGGGCACGACCGATGGGCAGATGCCAGGAGTTCAATGACATGACCGTACCCGCACTCGAGATCAAGGATCTGAACGCCTGGTATGGCGAATCCCATGTATTGCATGGCGTGGATCTGATCGTCCAGCCCGGCGAGGTCGTGACCTTGCTGGGGCGCAATGGGGCAGGCCGAACCACGGTGCTGCGCGCCATCATGGGACTCACCGGCAGCCGCAAGGGCAGCATCAAGGTGCATGGCCACGAAACCGTGGGTTTGCCCACGCACCGCATTGCCCATCTGGGCATTGGCTACTGCCCGGAAGAGCGCGGCATTTTTTCCACGCTTTCGGTCGAGGAAAACCTGCTGCTGCCGCCGGTGCTGCAAACGCAGGTGCCAGGCATGTCGATTGATGAGATCTACGCGATGTTCCCCAACCTGGCCGAGCGGCGCAGCAGCCAGGGCACGCGGCTGTCGGGCGGCGAGCAACAAATGCTTGCGGTGGCCCGCATCTTGCGCACAGGCGCGCAACTGCTGCTGCTCGATGAAATCTCCGAAGGCCTGGCGCCCGTGGTCGTGCAGGCGCTGGCCCGCATGATCACCGCGCTGCGCGCCAAGGGTTACACCATCGTGATGGTGGAGCAGAACTTCCGCTTCAGTGCGCCGTTGGCCGACCGTTTCTATGTATTGGAAAACGGCTGCGTGGTGGAACGCTTTGGCGCGAGCCAGCTGTCGTCCAAGACTGAGGTGCTCAACGAATTACTCGGTGTCTGACAACCATGAATCTGTTTGAAATTCCTTTGCAAGCCTTGCTCAGTCAAGTGGTTCTGGGGCTGGTCAATGGCTCCTTCTATGCCGTTTTGAGCCTGGGCCTGGCGGTCATCTTTGGTCTGCTCAATGTGATCAATTTCGCCCATGCCGCCATGTTCATGCTGGGCGCTGTGCTGGCCTGGATGGGGCTGAATTACTGGGGGCTCAGCTACTGGGTGATGCTGCTGGTGGCGCCCTTGGCGGTGGGGCTGCTGGGCGTGCTGATCGAGCGGCTGCTGCTGCGCAGGCTGTATCAGCTGGACCATTTGTATGGCATGTTGCTGACCCTTGGCCTGACGCTGCTGCTGGAAGGCGCATTGCGCTCCGTGTATGGCGTGTCCGGCCTATCCTACGAAGTGCCCGAATCTCTGTTGGGCGCCACCGACCTGGGTTTCATGATCTTGCCGAATTACCGCGCCTGGGTGGTGCTGGCATCCTTGCTGATGTGCTTTTTCACCTGGTTCGTAATC
Organism: Pseudomonadota bacterium; assembly: GCA_023622805.1. Lineage (GTDB taxonomy): Bacteria > Pseudomonadota > Gammaproteobacteria > Burkholderiales > Burkholderiaceae_C > Comamonas > Comamonas bellezanensis. The sequence continues at coordinate 7,260 of JAMNYN010000743.1, forward strand.
GAGAAAACGCGTATCGGTGCCTATCTGCGTGCGGGCACCGAGAACCCCAAGCTGGTGGAGGCCTTTGGCATCAATGTGCCGTTGATGATCACCTTGACCTACGCCTTTGGCGTGGCGCTGGCCGCGTTTGCGGGAGTGTTGGCGGCGCCGGTAATGCAGGTGTCGCCGCTGATGGGGCAAAACCTGATCACCGTGGTGTTTGCCGTGGTGGTCATCGGTGGCATGGGCTCCATTCTGGGCTCCATCCTCACCGGCTTGGCGCTGGGCGTGATCGAAGGTCTTGCCAAGGTGATTTATCCCGAGGCATCTTCCACCGTGGTGTTTCTCGTCATGGTGCTGGTCTTGCTGGTGCGGCCTGCGGGGCTGTTCGGTAAGGAAAAATGACGGCCTGCGGGCGTCACTCACTGCGTGTGCTTCATCTCTTCTCAGACACTATGACCAAGTTATCTACCCCCGCATATCTGCTGCTGCTCGTCTTGCTGGCGCTGGCCCCCTGGCTTGGCGGCTACCCGATCTTCCTGATGAAGCTGATGTGTTTTGCGCTGTTTGCCTGCGCTTTCAATCTGCTGCTGGGCTTTACCGGACTGTTGTCCCTGGGCCATGCGGCGTTCTTCGGCGGCTCGGCCTATGTGGCTGCATATGCGAGCAAGGTCTGGGGTGTCACGCCAGAGTTGAGCCTGTTGATCGGCACACTGACAGGGGCGCTGCTGGGCGCTGTGTTCGGCTTGCTGGCCATACGGCGCAAGGGCATCTACTTCGCGATGATCACCCTGGCGCTGGCTCAACTGGTGTTCTTTGTCGTGCTGCAGGCGCCGGTCACAGGGGGGGAGAACGGCTTTCAGGACGTGCCGCGCGGGCGCCTGCTGGTCCTACTGGACCTGAGCAGCGATCTGCGTATGTACTACGTGACATTGGCCGTTGCGGCCGGTGGCTTTGCGCTGATCATGCGCATCGTGCATTCGCCTTTCGGTCAGGTGCTCAAGGGGATTCGCGAAAACGAAGCCCGCGCACTGTCGCTGGGCTATGACGTGGGGCGTTTCAAGCTGGTGGCGTTTGTTCTGTCCGCGGCGCTGGCGGGCCTGGCTGGTTCACTCAAAGCCTTGGTTCTGGGCTTTGTGACGCTGTCGGATGTGCACTGGAATACATCGGGTCAAGTGGTGTTGATGGTGTTGATCGGTGGGCTGGGAACCATGTTCGGCCCCTTGATTGGTGCAACGGTCTTGCTGTTGCTGGAAAACAAGATGGGGGAACTGGGTCAGTGGCTGATGCAGCTGACGTCGGCGCAGTGGTTCCTGAACCTGGGCGAGTCGGTGACGACGGTCAGCGGTTTGATCTTCATGCTGTGTGTGCTGCTGTTTCGCCGAGGCATTGCGGGTGAAGTCCTCGCCTGGCGCGAGCGCCGGCGCGCCGGAGGCCGGTGAAAGCAAGGTCTTGGCACCGTTTTGAACTTTTCTTCGGGTTTTTGCCCGGGCCTGTGTTTTTCGCTCTATAATTCAATTCTTGTCGGCGTGTAGCGCAGCCTGGTAGCGCACTTGCATGGGGTGCAAGGGGTCGAAGGTTCGAATCCTTTCTCGCCGACCATTGATAAGCAACGGGTCAGTTCTGTAAAGAACTGACCCGTTTTGTTTTGTCTGAACGAAATCGATGGAGCAGGCCTGGCCGGGCCTCAGGCTACGATGATCCGGCTCGAGCCCTTGCGCAGCGCGGCCAGGGCCGGCAATGCGCGCGCGCCGGCGTCGGTCACGATGACATCGATGTCCGCATTGTCGGCATAGGTCACGCGGCTGCCTTGGCCGAGCTTGTGGTGATCGGCGAGGATGACGACCAGCTGTGCCTGCTCGACCATGGCGCGTGCCACGGCGGCCTCATGGTGTTCGAAGCTCATCGCGCCGTGCCGCGGGTGCAGGCCTACCGGGGACAGAAACACCACGTCGGCGCGAAAGCGCCGGATTTGTTCCAGCGTGCCTTCGCCGAATGTGGCTTGCGCCTTCACGTCTATCTCGCCACCGAGCAGCAGGATCTTGTTGCGGGCGGCACGCGCCTCGTCGGCACCGGCCAGCTTGAGTGCGATGTTGACCGAATTGGTGATCACCGTCATGCCGCTGAGCGTGGCGATCTCCTCGGACAGGATCAAGTTGGTGCTGCCCGCATCGAGGAACAGCGTCTGCCCTGGCTGCAGGAGCGCGACCGCGGCCTTGGCAATGGCGCTCTTTTCCTTTTGCCGGGCCGCCAGGCGCACCGCCAGCGGCGGTTCGGGCACGGCGCCCGGGCTCACCACGCCGCCGTGCACGCGCCGCAGGTCGCCCAGGATTTCGAGTTCGATCAGGTCGCGGCGTACGGTTTCGCGCGACACCTTCAAGTCCTGCACGATGCGATCGACGCTCAGGCTCGAGAAGCTGGCCAGCAGGCTGCGTATGCGTTGGAATCGGACTTCTTGGAGCATTGGGATAGGGCTGAAAAAGGCGGTGGGCGGCCGGCGCCCGCCTTTGCGCCAGAAGGTGCAAAAGCGGGGTCCGCGGCCATTATGCAGGGGGAGAATGCGGCCGCCGGCGAGCGGTATTGCGCCGCATTCGGGCCGGATGCAGCCGGCGGGCCTC
>JAMNYN010000021.1 GCA_023622805.1 Pseudomonadota bacterium
GTGGTGGAAGAGAAGATTTCCCTGTCCGAGCGTTTCGGCCTGTGGGTGAGCTTTTACCCGTTCAGCCAGGACGAGTACCTGCGCGTGGTCGCGCAGTGGCTGTCGGCCCTGGGTGTGGACGCCGCAGCCATCGCGGCGGCGCGTCCGGAAGCCCTGGTCTGGGCGCTGGAGCGCGGTTCGCGCAGCGGCCGCGTGGCCCACCAGTTTGCGCGTGATTACGCGGGCCGCGATACCCACGCAGCGGCTGGCGTCGACATTGCCGATGTGAACGGTTTGAGTGAAGAGGCCGAACTGTGACCGAGAACACGCGCAAGCACACCGAAGTCGCCGTGGGCGTGCTGATCCGCGGCGACGATGCCCTGCTCCTGACCTCGCGCCCCGAAGGCAAGCCCTGCGCGGGCTTCTGGGAGTTTCCTGGCGGCAAGCTGGAAGCCGGCGAGAGCGTGGAGCAGGCGCTGCGCCGGGAGCTGATCGAGGAGCTTGGCATCACCATTGGTGCGGCCGAAGTCTGGAAAGTCACCGAGCACGACTATCCCCACGCGCTGGTGCGCCTGCACTGGTGCAAGGTGCGCGCATGGGACGGCGAGTTCGAAATGCGCGAAGGCCAGTCCATGGCCTGGCAGCAGCTGCCGCTTACCGTCAAGCCGGTGCTGCCCGGCGCGATGCCGGTGCTCGAATGGCTGGCCCAGGAGCGTGGGCTGGAGTTCGACGCCGAGTACTACACCCGGGATCTGCCCGCGACGGCCTGAGCCTGCGGGCGCTTAATCCTGTTCCCGCGGATCCCCATGCGGCGCGCCTTCGGGCGGGATGGGCGAAGGCACGCGGAATTCTTCATTGGCCCAGGCGCCCAGGTCGATCTGGCGGCAGCGCTCGCTGCAAAACGGGCGCCAGCGGTTTTCCGGGCTGAAGACGCTGCGGCCGCCGCAGCTGGGGCAGCGCACGATGGGCGCGGCCGGCGTAGGTGCGGCCGGTGCGGCCGCCGGAGAAGTGGGAGTATTCGTCATGGCAGTAAAAGGTCAACGGTGACTGGGCGGGCCACGGCCTGTCTGCAGGCCGCAGCGCTCAAGCGCAGAGCGTGATTTCGAAGGCTGCGTCGTCCTGGCAAGGCTGCAGCGTGCCGTTGGCATCCGCACGCATCAGCCGCACCGACAGCAGCAGCCGGTTGCCGCTGATTTCCGGCACCAGATCCAGTGTGGGGTCGATGCGCAGGCGCAGCAATTGGAAGGTGCGCCCCGTGGGCAGATTCTGCTGGAATTGGCCGTGCTCGGCCGCAACGCGCTGCGGCACGCCCGTGTCGCGCAGCATTTGCATCAGCACAAACAGGGCGTCGGCCAGCGGTGACAGCGACGCGGTCCAGCCTTCGAGCGCCAACTGGCGGTCGCGGCTGTCCTTGTGCTGCCAGGCGTGATAGGCGGGCAGGTCGAAGCCACAGGTGCCGCCAGGAATGCTGATGCGGCTGCGAATGGCCATCAGCCAGTCGTTTTCCGTCAGGTTCTGGCCGGTTTTTCCGGTCTGGGCATTGAGCGCGACAAAGCACTGGTCCAGCCGGCCCACGATCTGGTCGAGAAGCTCGGTGGAGATCGAGGGGTTGCTACGGTCGCTGTCGAGCAGGGCTTTCTGCTTTTCCAGGTCCTTGAGCACATCCGATTTGAGGTCGACCCGGGCCGCCACATCCATGATCTCGAAGATCGTGACCAGCGCGAAATGGTGGTCGCTGGGATGGGTTCGTCCAATCAGTTCGCCGAGGCGGCGAAAAAGGTGTTCGAGCCGGAGATAGGTTCTCAGGCGTTCGTTGAAAGGGTATTCGTAGAGGATCACGCTTGCAGGGCTCCTAGGGCCTGTTCACCTTTTTTTTACTTGTGCAAACAGGACAAAACCGCGCCAATCGAGTTGGGGCGTACAGGGACGAACTGTCGCCCGGGCCCACACCGCAGTGTGTCTGCAGGCCAAGCCGTGTCCCATCATAGCCCGAACAATGCGGCGATCTGGGCCGCTTGCGCGCGCAAAAGGCCCAGATCCTGTGCGTCATTGTAAATAATCATGTCCGCCGCCGCTCTGCGGGCACTGCGCGAGGCCTGGGCGGCGATGATGCGGGCGATGGCGTCAGGCGGCAGTTGGTTGCGCAGGGTGACGCGGGCGAGCTGCGTAGCCTCGCTGCAATCGACCACCAGCACCCGGTCGAGCTGGCGATTCCAGCGGTTCGACTCCACAAGCAACGGGATGTCGAGCACGATCAGCGGTGCTCCCGCCTGCTCGGCTTGCAGCACCCGCAGGGCCGTAGCCTGGCCCACCAGCGGGTGAACAATGGCTTCGAGCCGCTGGCGCGCCAAAGCGTCGCCAAACGCCAGGGCACGCATGCGCTCGCGGTGCAGGCCGCCGCTGTCGTCTATCAGTTCGCTGCCAAAGACCTGGGCAATCCGCTCCATGGCCGTGCCGCCCGCCGCGGTGACGCTGCGCGCGATCTGGTCGGCATCGATGTGGGTGGCGCCGTGCGCGGCGAGCATGGCCGCCACCGTGCTTTTGCCGCTGCCTATGCCGCCGGTGACGCCCAGGCGCGGGATGCGCCAGCGTTGGCTGGGGGAGGGCGTTTGCAATGTGTCCATCACAGCCCCAACAGGCGAAGAAAGCGCTCCAGCATCTGCTGGGGGCCGAACAGCATGGCCGCCAGGCCGGCGCCGGCCAGGAACGGTCCGAAGGGAATGTAGCCGCCTTCGCGCAGTTGCTTGCGGAATTTCATGGCCAGGCCGACGATGGCGCCTATCACCGAAGCGGCGAGGATCATGGGCACCAGGGCCGGCCAGCCGAACCAGGCGCCCAGGGCGGCGAACAGCTTGAAGTCGCCATAGCCCATGCCGTCCTTGCCGGTGGCCCATTTGAAGCCCCAGTAGACCAGCCACAGCGACAGATAACCCGCGGCAGCGCCCCAGACGGCGTCGGCCAGCGGGGTGTTCGTCCAGCCCAGCGCCGCGGCCAGCAGTCCGGCCCACAGCAGGGGCAGGGTGATGTCGTCCGGCAGCAAGGTGGTGTCCCAGTCGATCATGGCCAGCGCCACCAGGGCGGCGCTGAAGCCACACCAGGCCAGGCCGGTGGGCGTGGGGCCCCACTGACCCAGGCAGAAGGCAAACAGGGCGGCGGTGGCGATCTCGACCAGCGGATAGCGGGCGCTGATGCCCGCGTGGCAGGCCGAGCACTTGCCGCGCAGCGCCAGATAGCTCAGCACCGGAATGTTTTCCCACCAGCGGATCGCATGCCCGCAATGGGGGCAGCGCGAGCGTGGCGTGCTCAGGCTGATGCGTTGCACCTCAGGTGCAGGCGATGCCGGCGCCTGGCTTGCCGTCTGCGCCTGTTCCTGGGCATATTGCGCGCACTCATCGGCCCACTGCTGCTCCATGATCTTGGGCAGCCGGTGGATCACCACATTCAAGAAACTGCCGATCAGCAAACCGAAAACGGCGCCCATGGCCGCATGTTCCCAAGCCAACTGCATCAGACCACCTGACCCAGCTGGAAGATGGGCAGGTACATGGAAACCACGATTCCGCCTATGACGACACCCAGGACGACGATGATGATGGGCTCCATCAGGCTCGACAGGCCGGCGACCATTTCATCGACTTCGGCTTCATAGAAATCGGCCGCCTTGGCCAGCATGTGATCGATGGAGCCGGACTCCTCGCCGATGGCGCACATCTGCAGCACCATCGAGGGAAATACATTGGCATTCGACATGGCCGTGGTCAGGCTGGTGCCGGTGGAGACTTCCTGCTGGATTTTCTCGGTGGCTTCGCTGTAGACGGCATTGCCCGCGGCGCCGCCGACCGAGTCCAGGGCTTCGACCAGCGGCACGCCGGCGGCGAACATGGTCGACAGCGTGCGCGTCCAGCGGGCCACGCAGGATTTTTCGACCAGCGCGCCAAAAATCGGCAGGCGCAGCAGCAGCCGGTCCATGGTCATCTGTATGCGCGGGCTGCGGCGCCAGGCCTGCAGGAAGAAGTAGACTCCGCCGCCGATCACGCCAAAAATCAGCCACCACCAGGCGACGAAGACTTCGCTGATGGCCATCACGATCAGCGTGGGGGCCGGCAGGTCGGCGCCGAAGGAGCTGAACACTTCCTTGAACGCCGGAATCACAAAAATCATGATCACGGCAATCACCACGAAGGTCACGACGATCACGGCGCTGGGGTACATCAGCGCCGACTTGATCTTGCTCTTGATGGCCTCGGTCTTCTCCATGTAGGTCGCGAGGCGGTCGAGCAGCGTTTCCAGGATACCCGCGGCTTCGCCCGCTTCGATCAGGTTGCAGTACAGGCTGTTGAAGTACATCGGGTGCTTGCGAAACGCCGCACTCAGCGACGTGCCGACTTCCACATCCGAGCGGATGTCGTTGAGCAGCCGGGTCACGCTGGTATTGGTGTTGCCGCGGCCGACGATGTCAAAGGACTGCAGCAGGGGCACGCCGGCCTTCATCATGGTGGCCAGCTGGCGGGTGAACAAGGCGATGTCCTTGGGCTTGATCCTCTTGCCCGAGCGCGTGCGGCGCTTCTTGATCCGGGTGGGGAAAATACCCTGCCGGCGCAGTGTCGCCTGGACCTGGTTTTCTCCGCCGGCACGGGTTTCGCCGCGCACGATCTTGCCGTGCCGGTCCTTGCCTTCCCATTCGAAGACAAAATCCTGGATGCCGGATGCTGCTGTCGCCATGCGATGTTCTCTCTCGTGTGGTGTGCGGTCTTATTCGTTGGTCACGGCCAGGACCTCTTCGAGCGAGGTCAGGCCTTGCCGGGCCTTGTGCAGGCCTGACTCGCGCAGCGAACGCACGCCTTCGAGCTTGGCCTGGGCCGCGATGTCCAGAGCGCTGCCGTCGCGCAAGATGATGCGCTGGATTTCTTCCGAAATCGGCATCACCTGGTAAATACCGACCCGGCCCTTGTAGCCGTTGTTGCAGGCTTTGCAGCCCACGGGCTTGTAGGTCACCCAGCTGCCGTCGATGTCGTGTGCGTCGTAGCCGGCATCGATCAGGGCCTGGTCCGGAATGTCGGCCGGCTGCTTGCACTGCGGGCACAGGCGACGGGCCAGGCGCTGGGCCGTGATCAGGATCACGCTGGAGGCGATGTTGAACGGCGCAATGCCCATGTTGCGCATGCGCGTGAGCGTGGTCGGAGCGTCGTTGGTGTGCAGCGTGGACAGCACCAGGTGGCCGGTCTGGGCGGCCTTGATGGAAATGTCGGCCGTCTCCAGATCGCGGATTTCACCGACCATGATGATGTCGGGATCCTGGCGCAGAAAGGCTTTGAGCGCGGTGGCGAAGGTCAGCCCGGCTTTTTCGTTGACGTTGACCTGGTTGACGCCTGGCAGGTTGATTTCCGACGGGTCTTCCGCGGTGGCAATGTTGACGCCGGGCTTGTTCAGCAGGTTCAGGCAGGTGTAGAGCGAGACGGTCTTGCCCGAGCCCGTGGGGCCGGTGACCAAAATCATGCCGTAGGGGCGCTTGATGGCATGCATCAGGCGCTCTTTTTCCTCGGGCTCGTAGCCGAGGGCCTCGATGCCCAGCTTGGCGCTGTCGGGGTCCAGGATACGGATCACGATCTTCTCGCCAAACAGCGTGGGCAGGGTGCTGACGCGAAAGTCGATCACCCGGTTGGGGCCGACCTTGAGCTTCATGCGACCGTCCTGCGGCACCCGCTTTTCGGAAATGTCCAGGCGTGAGATGACCTTGATGCGCGAGGCGAGCTTTTCCTTGATGGCGACGGGCGGCGAAGCGATTTCGCGCAATTCCCCGTCGATGCGAAAGCGCACCCGGTACTGGTGCTCGTAGGGCTCGAAATGCAGGTCGGACGCGCGCATGTTGAACGCGTCGAGCAGCATCTTGTGCAGGAATTTGACGACGGGCGCGTCTTCGACGTCGGACGCGGCGGCGTTGTCGCCGGATTCCTCGGGGTCCTCGGCCTTGATGTCGTCAAAGTTGAAGTCGCTGGACGCTGTATAGGCCTGCATCGATTCGGCCGCGGTCTTGTGCGTCGCATCGATGAATTGCACCAGTTTGTCGTACTCGGCAATGATCCAGTCAATCCCCATCTGGGACGTGAACTTGATCTTTTCGGCAGCTTCCTGGTCCGTGGGGTCGGCGGCGGCGATCGTCAGGCGATTGTTGCGTTTGCTCAGCACCACCACGCGGTAGGTCAGGCACAGCTTGGGAGGCAGCAGCCCCTGGGGCAGGGCCGTGGGGTCCACCGCGTCCAGGTCCAGCAGGGGGGCGCCGAAAACGGAGGCCAGCGTATGGGCCAGCTCGGCGGACGATACCGTGCCCGAGCCGATCAACTCGGAAATGAAACTGGTGCGCGCGGACAGCGATTTCTGGTGCAGCGCTTCGGCCACCTGGGTGGTGATCTTGCCGGCAGAAATGAGCGCACGTCCCAAGCCGGGAAGCGCCATGCTGGATGAGGACGAAGTGACGGAGTCAGCAGCAGACATGAAGCAGGCGATTGGAGGCGGAGTGAAGTCGCCCTATCATCCCTCATTCGCGGCAGACTGCATAGCTGCGCGTCAAATTTTGCAAGATCTTGTATCAAGGCGCCCCGGGGCCGCGGATGCGCTCTCATGGGCGCCGCCGCTGCAAGTCACATGCCGCAACGCCTCAAGCCAAGACTGTACTTCCGGACTAGACCATGACGCCTGCTGTTTCGCCGGATGCCTTTGCGCCGCTGGCCGCGGAAAGCAGCACGCCGCTGTACCGTCAGTTGTACGCGCGCGTGCGGGCCTCGATCGCGGCCGGTGACCTCGCACCGGGGGATCGCGTGCCTTCGGCGCGCGCGCTGGCCAAGGAGCTGGGGGTGGCGCGCGGCACCATAGAGCTGGCCTACGAGCTGTTGACGTCCGAAGGCTATATGCTGGCGCGCGGCCAGGCGGGCACAGTCATCCATCCCGCGTTGCGGCCGGCCGGGGCGGCGGCGCCGGCGGCCGTCGCGCCACCCGAGACGCCTGCGCCCTCGACGCAGGATGCGCTGTGGCGGCCCGCGCAACTGCTGCCTTTCCAGCTGGGCGTGCCGGCAATGGATGCGTTTCCGCGCAAGCTCTTGGCACGGCTTGGCGCGCGCTACCTGCGCGGCATGCATCTGGTGCTGCGCCTGCCTGGCGAGCGCAGCGACCGGCCTTTGGCCGAGAAGCTGCTGGCCCACGGCATGGCGGTGCAGCCCATGTCGGGCTGGTGGGCTTCGGAGCGCCGGGATTCGGCCCTGCTGCTGAGTTTCACCAATAGCACCGCCGCGCTCATGGTCCGTTCCAGTCAAGAGTGAAAATGGCAGATTGCATGCACCGGGATAGGCCCGCAAAGTGCCTGGAGGCGTTGTCCCGGTGACTCGGTTGACGCCATTGTGGTGCGGCAATGGACTGGTCCGTGAGGGCCATGAATGGTGTTTTGGTCTAGGCCATATCGCCTGCGCAGCGTCAGCGAACGTAGGTCAGCGGCAAGGCCGTGGTGTATTTGAGTTCCTCCATCGCAAAGCTCGAAGACACATCCAGCAGCTGGGTGCCCGCAATCAGGCGCTTGTAGACCTTGTCGTAGGCCGCGATGTCGGGTACGACCACGCGCAGCAGGTAATCGACATCGCCGCTCATGCGGTAGAGCTCGACCACTTCGGAGATGGCCGCGACCGTGGCGTGGAACTGGTCGAACCACTCCTGGCTGTGGGTGCTGGTGCGCACGGCGACGAACACCGTGACGCTGACGTTGGCGTGGTTGCGGTCCAGCAGCGCGACATTGCGCGTGATCACGCCGCCCTCCTTGAGGCGCTGGATGCGCCGCCAGCACGAGGTCTGCGACAGGCCCAATTCGGCGGCCAGATCCGCGACCGGGGCATCGGCGTTTTGCTGGAGTTTTTCCAGCAGCTTGCAGTCAATGGAATCTATTTTCACTTTTAATGTTCGAAGTGGAATTTCATGGCGGAATGATGCGAAATCAAGCTGTATTTTGCAAGACCTGTACGGAGCCGCTGGTGGAAAATTTTCCCCATGGAAATCTATCTCGACGCGAACGCCACCACGGCTGTCTTTCCCCCGGCCCAGCAGGCCGCGCTGGCCGTCATGGCCCAGGGCTTCGGCAATCCCAGCAGCATTCACGGCAGCGGCCTCAAGGCGCGCGCCGTGGTCGATGGCGTGCGCGCCAGCGCGCGGCGCGTGCTCGATGCGCCGACCGGGCAGCTGTTCTTCACCAGCGGCGCGACCGAAGGCATCCAGACCAGCGTGCTGTCGGCGCTGTGCGAATTGCGCCGCCGACGCGACGCCGGCGAGCCCGCGGCCCAGGCGCTGCTTTATGGCGCGACCGAACACAAGGCCGTGCCGCAGGCGCTGCACCATTGGAATGCGCTGCTGGGATTGAACTTGCCAGTGCTGGCGATCCCCGTGGACCGCATGGGGCGCCATGACCTGGACTGGCTGCGCGCACATGCGCCGACCGCGGGCCTGGTCTGCACCATGGCCGCGAACAACGAAACCGGCGTGATCAGCGACCTTGACGGCATTGCCGACATCCTGCGCGAGAGTCCGGCGCTGTGGCTGGTCGATGGCGTGCAGGCGCTGGGCAAGCTGGCGCTGAAGCTGGTCGAGCGGCGCATCGATTACGCGCCGTTCTCCGGTCACAAGTTCTACGCCCCCAAGGGAATCGGCTTGCTCTATGTGCGCGCGGGCGCGCCTTTCACGCCGCTGCTGACGGGCGGCGGGCAGGAGGGCGGGCTGCGTGGCGGCACGGAGAACATCGCGGGCATCGCCGCGCTGGGCGCGGTGCTGCAGGCCTGGGAAGCTGGAGATGTGTTCCAGACGCCCGCGGCACTGGCCGCGCACCGTGCCCAACTGGCTCAGGCCCTGCGCGCGGCGTTTCCCGGCCTGGAATTCAACGCCCCTGACGCGCTGAGCCTGCCGACGACCTTGAACTTCGCGGTGCGCGGAGTGAGTTCCAAGTTGCTGCTGGACCTGTTCGACGCCGCCGATCTGCGCGTCAGCGGCGGATCCGCCTGCAGCGCCGCCAAGGCCGAGCCCAGCTATGTGCTGCAGGCCATGGGCCTGGAGGCATGGCAGACCCAGGCCGCGGTGCGCCTGTCGTTTGGCGCGCTGGACAGCGCCGAATTCATTGCCGCGGCCTGTGCACGCCTGCAGCGCTGCGGCGAGGTGCTGCGCGCTCGCGGCCTGAGCGGCGCGGCGCCGCTGGATGCTTCGGCGGCGTTTGCCAGCCTGGCTCTGGCCGACGACCTGGCGGACAGTATGGACGTGGTGCTGGACCAGTCGGCCGCGCTGGCCTTGCTGCAGGCCCAGGCGGGCGGCCTGTGGGTCGATGTGCGCGAAGCCTATGAGAGCGAGGTCCAGGTGCGGCGTGGCCTGCTCGCGAATGCGCAGGCAGTGCCGCTGTCGGCCTTGCTCTCGGCCGTGCCGCAGTGGTTGGCGCTGGCGCCCCAGGTGCCGGTGGTGTTCTATTGCCGCAGCGGCAACCGCAGCGCCCAGGCCGCGCGCACGCTGCGCCGTCTGGGCCATGCGTCCGCCTGGAGCCTGGCCGGCGGTTTGGCGATGTGGAGCGAGCCGTCGCTCGAAAGTGCAGACGACGGCCAGGTTGGCGCGCGCTGATTTGCGCAAGCCCAACGCAAAAAGCCCAAGTGATGGCATCACTTGGGCTTTTTGCATGGATTCCTGGTCGGGGTGAGAGGATTCGAACCTCCGGCCTCTACGTCCCGAACGTAGCGCTCTACCAGGCTAAGCTACACCCCGATTCCTGCCTTTTGGGCCGTCAACCCGCAAGGGTTTCAGGTGCGGCGATCCAAAAGTTGGGCGGCCAATTGTAGCAAGTTTGCCGTGTGCTC
>JAMNYN010000180.1 GCA_023622805.1 Pseudomonadota bacterium
ACCTGTCGCGCCTGTTCGACAGCGTGCAGGTGCGCTGGATTCCGCGCCACAAGAACGCCATCGCCGATGCCTTGGCGCGGGGGGATGGGGTGGCGGTGGACGATCCATCCGAGAAGGCAAATTTCATGTATTGAGGCGCGGGCTGCCGGATTCCACGGGCATGAAATCGGCATGAAAAACAGCCGCCCATGGCGGTTGTTCTGCCGACGCAAGCGCAGTAGAATCCCGCCATTCATCAACTGCGGAGTTCCCAAGTGGACACTTGTTCGAGTGACAGTAGTCAGCCGGTTCCTATGACCGGCACCCCCTCGGCAAGATAGAGCGCAGCCTTCCCTGCCGCTGTTTCGCCGAGCGCGAGAGGCGGCCATCGTGTAGCAGCCATAGTCTGCGAACGACTTCCCCTCCCCATGACCACTGGATGGCCGATCGCCTGAGTGTGATCGGCTGCGAACAGCGCTTGTCGCCAGCGACAATTGGACGCGTCGCGCGCACCGCCCCAGGTGCCTTGCGACCTGTCGTGCACACGGCCAGACTTCGCTGCTATCCAAAAGGGAGAGCGCTGTGCGCATTGTTCGTTTTCAACACCCCGGCCGCTTCGGCGCGGCCTATCCACCACTGCGTCTGGCGCTGTGTGGCGCAGCCATTCTGGCCGCCAACCTCGCCCACGCCGCGCGCCCCATGATCACCGACGATGCGCGCATCGTCGATGCCAAGGCATGCCAGCTCGAAAGCTGGACCAAGAAGAACCCGGGCAGCAACGAATTCTGGGCCCTGCCCGCCTGCAACTTCACCGGCAATCTGGAACTCACCCTGGGCGGGGCCGTCACCCGTGAGGGCGGCCACGCCCGCAACACCGATGTCATGGTCCAGGGCAAGACGCTGTTCAAGCCCATGGACACCAACGGCTGGGGCATAGGCCTGGCCGCGGGCTCCGTCCAGCATCCGCAAGCGCACACACGCGATTGGTACGCCTATGTACCGACCAGCTTCTCGTTTCGCAATGACAACCTGTTCTTCCACACCAACGTGGGCTGGCTGCGCGAGGGCGAGACCGGACGCAACCGCCTGACCTGGGGCCTGAGCACCGAGGCCCGCCTGGCGGAACGCACCTGGCTCATCGCCGAGACGTTCGGCCAGAATCACGGCAAACCTTTTCATCAAATCGGCCTGCGCCACTGGCTGGTGCCGGATCGCGTCCAGATCGATGCGACCTATGGCGACCGCAACGGCGCAGGAACGGGCGAGCGATGGTTTTCCATTGGCCTGCGCCTGCTGTCCGTGCCTTTCCTGCCGTGATGCCCACGCCGTCACAGAACTTCAAAGATATGCCTGATCCTGAATATTGCTGGCCTGCCTGAACACCCTTTCAAAGCGTGAAACAGGCAGGTTCCAGTGGAGAACATGAATGAATTTCACGCCTTTGAAAGAGTTTTTCGCAGGCTTTCTGCGCACTCGCCACGTGGCCCGGCATTTCCGCCGTCTGGTCTTGCTCGAAACACTGGTCCAGACCGGCGTCAGCCGCGAGATGCCGCCAGACCTGACCCAGACGCTGGTAGGTGCCGCCACCAGCGATACCAGCGCTTTGCTGCAGCGGCTGGATAGCAGTGTCGATGGCCTGTCCGAGGCACAAGCCGAGTCCATCCGCGCTCTGGTCGGCTTGAACGAAGTCGAACATGAGAAGCCGCTGCCCTGGTGGATGCACCTGTGGCACTGCTACAAGAACCCGTTCAACCTGCTGCTGACGCTGCTGGCCGCCATCTCCTATCTGACCGAGGACATGAAAGCCGCCGTCGTGATCGCAGCGATGGTGGTGCTTTCCACCCTGCTGCGCCTCTGGCAGGAAACCAAGTCCAACCAGGCCGCCGACGAGCTCAAGGCCATGGTGAGCAACACGGCCACCGTCATCCGCCATGACATGTACGAAACCGCTGCCGCGGACTTCGGGCCAAAGGACGACGCACACCAGCCGGCAAGAGAGGCCCGGCGCATCGAACTGCCGATCAAGCTGCTGGT
>JAMNYN010000186.1 GCA_023622805.1 Pseudomonadota bacterium
GATCAGCTGTCCGGCTGCAGCCCTATCTTGGGCAACAGCTCCGCGTAGAACCGGTAGTCGCTTTGAATCGCCTGCTGCAGCTCGCCGGGCGGGCGCCAGTCGGGCAGGGTGCTGATGCGGCGCAGCCGGGCCTGGGTTTCGGGCTCCTGCAGGAGGGCGTGCAGGGCCTGAGACAGGCGGGCGTTGATGGCGGCCGGCGTGCCCCGGGGCGTCAGCAGCGCCCAGCTGGGGCCCGTGGGGCGTGCAATCTGAAAACCCGTGTCAGGCAGGCTGGGCACATTCGGCAGCTCGGGGTGGCGGAAGTTGCCGAAGGTGGCCAGAGGCAAGACCCGCCCGGCCTTGATCAATGGGACGGCCGCGCCGTCGATGACCATGTCCACCAGCCCTCCGGCCAGGGCCGCGACGGCGTCGGCCGAGCCCTTGAACGGCACGTGCAGCAGCCGGATACCGGTCTCGCGCTGGATGATTTCGCCCGCGATATGGCCGAAGGAGGCCAGCCCGGCCGAGCCGTAGGTCAATTTGCCGGGCTGCGTCCTGGCCAGCTTGACCAGTTCCGCGAGCGTGGCAACGCCCAGGTCCTTGCGCACCGCCACGACCGACAGGTACTCCGCGACGGCGCCAATGGCGTCGAAGCTGGTCTTGGGGTCGTAAGGCAGCTTGCGCCGCAGATGGGGCAGCACGGTGAAGGCCGTCACGGCCCCGAGCAGCACGGTGTAGCCATCGGGCGCGGAGCGGGCCGCCAGCTCGGTGCCTATCTGGGTGGTGCCGCCGGGCTTGTTTTCCACGATCACCGTCGCATGCAGGTTGGCGCCCAGTCGGTCCGCCACCAGGCGGCCCAGGTTGTCGCTGGTGCCGCCGGGCGGGTAGGGCACGATCAGGCGGATGGGGCGGTCCGGCCAGGCGTCGGCGCCGGCATGGGCGCCCGGCGTGAGCGCGGCGCCGGTGGCGGCAAGTACCGAAGACAGAAAAAGTCTTTTGTGCATGCTGCTTGCTCCTGCTCAGTCGACATGGATGTTGGCGCGCGCGATCAAGGTCTTGAAGAAGCTGCTGTCGTCCAGGATCTGCTTGGCAAACGCCGCCGGGCCGACAAACTCGGGGAACTGGCTCATCTTCAGCAGCAACTGGCGGGCTTCTTCGGTGGCGAGGATTTTCTGCGTTTCCGCGGCCAGGCGTTCCACGGTAGGCTGGGGCGTGCCTTTGGGCGCGAACAGACCGAACCAGCTGCGGGTGTCGATGTCCAGGCCTTGCTCGCGGATGGTGGGCACATTGGGCAGCTCGGGGTGGCGGGCCTTGCTCATCACGGCGAGGGCCTTGACCTTGCCGGCCTTGACCTGGTTGAGAGTGACAGGGTCATACATCATGTCGATGCGTCCGCCCATGAGGTCGCCGAGGGCTTCGGCGGAACCTTTGTAAGGCACATGCAGCATATCGATGCCGGCCTTGTACTTGACCATTTCGCCGGCCAGATGGGTGGCCGTGGCGGGCCCCGCCGAGCCGAACGTGAGCTTGCCCGGCGCCTGGCGTGCGGCGGCGATCAGGCCGTTGATGTCGTTGAAGGGCGCGTCCTTGCTGGCCGTGGCAATGGAATAACTGCCCGACAGCTGGGCGATCGGCACGAAATCCGTGAACGGCTGGTAGCCCACTTTGCGCAAATGGGGTGTGATGGCAAACACGGCCGTGGGCGCGATCAGCAAGGTATAGCCGTCGCCGGGGGAGCGGGCCGCCAGCTCGGCGCCAATGGTCGCACCCGCGCCGCCCTTGTTCTCCACCACCATGGATTGGCCCACCGCGCGGCCCAGCTTGTCGGCGATGTAGCGCGCGATGGCGTCCGAGTTGCCGCCTGCCGGGTAGGGAACGATGACGCGGATGGGCTTGTTCGGCCAGGCCGCGGGCTGGGCCCAGACGGTGGGGCCGGCGAGCAGGGCGACAGCGGCGCCCAGGGGGGCGATGAAAGAACGCAATGCAAAAGTCATGGACAGGCTCCGATTCGTCTGGGACAGGGTGGGGT
>JAMNYN010000383.1 GCA_023622805.1 Pseudomonadota bacterium
ACCAGCACCGTGGTCAGGCCCATGGCGTCATTGAGGTCGCGGATCAGCTTGGCGGCCGTGCCCAGCGCAATCGGGTCCAGGCCGGCAAAAGGCTCGTCGTACATGATGAGTTCGGGGTCGAGTGCAATCGCGCGGGCCAGGGCCACGCGCCGCGCCATGCCGCCGGAGATCTCGCTGGGCATCAGCGCGCGCGCACCGCGCAGGCCCACGGCCTGCAGCTTCATCAGCACGATGTCGCGCACCAGCGCTTCAGGCAGGTCGGTGTGCTCGCGCAGCGCAAACGCCACATTGTCGAACACGCTCATATCGGTGAACAGCGCGCCGAACTGGAACAGCATGCCCATGCGCCGGCGCGCGGCATAGAGCTGCGCCTGGTTCATGGCACCGATATCCCGGCCGTCGACCAGCACCTGGCCCTGCTGGGCTTTCTGCTGGCCGCCGATCAAACGCAGCACCGTGGTCTTGCCGCCGCCGGACGCACCCATCAGAGCCGTCACCTTGCCGCGTGGCACCTGCAAGCTGAGATCGCGCAGGATCAAGCGGTCACCGTAACCAAAGGTCACGTTGCGCAGCTCCACCAAAGGCGCCGGTTCTGTCATGTACGTACGGCTCCTAGAAAAAATAGCTTAAAAAACATTCAGCAGCCATGTTAGCGGAATACATACATTCATGTATGTTTGCTTACGAAAAACCCTGGCCGCAGCCCGTGCCAAGCTCCCTCCGAGCTTGCATCGAGGTCAAAGCATATTGTGCAGAAAGGCCTGCGTGCGTGCATGGCGCGGGTGCGCAAAAAATTCCGCGGAGGGCCCGATCTCTATCAATTCGCCCCGGTCCATGAACGCCACGCGGTGCGCCACTTCGCGCGCAAAACCCATTTCATGGGTCACCACCAGCATGGTCATATGCTCCAGCGCGAGCTCGCGCATGGTGCGCAGCACTTCGCCCGTGAGTTCGGGGTCCAGCGCCGAGGTAGGCTCGTCAAACAGCAGGATGTCCGGCTCCATGGCCAGGGCGCGGGCAATGGCCACGCGCTGCTTTTGCCCACCCGACAAACGGGCCGGATAGCTGTCTCGTTTTTCCAACAGGCCGACCTTGGCCAACAAGGCTTCGGCCTTGGGCACGATGTCGGCGCGCGCCATGCCTTTGACCACCATGGGGGCCTCGATCACGTTTTCCAGCACGGTGAGGTGGGGGAAAAGATTGAACGACTGGAACACCATGCCCATCTTGCGACCGATGCGCCGAATCTGCGCTTCTGGCACATAACTGCACAGGCCGGCGGCATTGGTCGTCGCCAGGGTCTCCCCTTCGATGGCCACGTGGCCGCTGTCAATGGTTTCCAGGTGGTTGAGACAGCGCAGGAAAGTGCTTTTGCCCGAGCCCGAAGGGCCGATCACCGCCACCACTTCGCCGCGCAGCAGGTCCAGCGACACATTGCGCAGCACCGGCAGGCCGTTGAAACCCTTGCAGATATCGTGGGCGGCAATCATCACGTCCCTGGCCGCAGCCGACGGGGCCGGCGCTGCGCGCGCAGTCGTCGTCTCAAGCGTCGTATTTGGCATAGCGTTTCTCCAGGTACTGGAAGCCCCAGGTCAGCACCAGGGTCATGACAAGATAAAAACACGCCGCCACGATGAAGGGCGTGGTGGTGAAGTCGCGCTGCACGATGCCGCGCGCCGCGCGCAGCAAGTCGTTGAGCGCCAGCACGTAGATCAGCGAAGTGTCCTTGACCAGGGTGATGGTTTCGTTGCTCAGCGGCGGCAGAATGCGCGGCCAGATCTGCGGCAGCACGATGCGGCGCATGGTCTGGCCATAGGTCAGGCCCAGCACCTTGGCACCTTCGTATTGCCCGCGGTCGATCGACTGGATGCCGGCGCGGAAGATTTCCGCGAAGTACGCTGCGTAATTCAGCGCGAAGGCGACGACAGCAGCCGGAAAGTCGTCAAAGCGAACACCAACCACCGGCACAAAAGGCAGGGCGAAATAGATGAACAGCATCTGCAGCATCAGCGGCGTGCCGCGCATCAGCCAGATGTAGCCGCCGACCAGCCGCGCGAGCGTGCGAAACCGCGACACGCGCAGCAGTGCCAATGTCAGCCCCAGCGGTACCGCCAGGGCCAGAGTGATCACGAACAGCTTGATCGTGACCAGCGCCCCCTGGGACAGGGGCCCCAGGAGGGAGAAAACGTATTCCATGCAATTGCCTTGGGCCGACGACGCGCTGCGCCCTCCGCCAATCGCTTCAGTCCAGAAACGCAAAACACCGGCAGGCCTGTGACGGCGCAGCCGGTGTGACGGTCTGGACAGTCAGCTTACTTGATGATGTCCTTGCCAAACCACTTGGTGGCAATCTCTGCGGCCTTGCCGTCCTTCTTCATGCTGTCCATGGCTGTATTCAGCTTGGCCAGCATTTCCGGGTCGTCCTTGCGCAGGCCGACACCGTATTCCTCGACGCCAAAGTTCTCGTCGAGCACGTTGTACTCGTCGGCCTTCTTGGCGACATGGAAGCGACCCACGACTTCGTCGACCACCACCGCATCAAGGCGGCCGGCGGACAAGTCCATCAGCGCCGTAACGTTGTCACCGAAAGTCTTCAATTGCTTGAAGCTCTTGGCCACGGCTTCGTCCTTCTTGATCGCGTCCACGGCCGAGCTGCCGTCTTGCGCGCCCACGACCTTGCCCGCCAGATCGGCCTTGGTCTTGATGCCGGACTTGGTCAGCACCACGATGATCTGGTGGTTTTCCATGTAGGGCGAGGAAAAGGCGATCTTTTCCTTGCGCTGGTCGGTGATGGTCAGGCCGTTCCACAGCATGTCCACGCGCTTGCCGGACAGCTCGGCTTCCTTGGCGCTCCAGTCGATGGGCTTGAACTCCATGGTCAGACCCATGCGCTTGCCGGCTTCACGGGCCATGTCGATGTCGAAACCGACCAGCTCGTTTTTCTCGTCACGAAAGCCCATGGGCGGGAAGTTGTCATCCAGGCCCACAACGACCTTGGTCACAGCCGCCGGGGCGGCAGGTGCCGCGCCGCTTGCGGACGGTGCTGGCTCATTCTTGCCACAGGCAGCCAAAATGGCGCTCAAGGCCAGCATCGCGACGAGATTACGTTTGTTCATGGCGTCAAAAAATGAGGAAACAATGGCAAACCGGCAGGCAGTAAAAAGGGGGCGAACACCCCCATGCGATCCTGCCAGCCAGCAGGGCAAGCGGCTATTGTCGCCCAGACCGCTTGAGAGTGCACGGTTGTGCGCCAAAGCGCCCCAGATTTACCCGCCATTGGAGCCCCCATGCCACGCTCAGACCGCCCCCTTGCCGGCCCGGCGCCCGGCGCACTGACACCCGCCCTGCTCCAGGCCTACCGCGAGACCGAATACACCGTCTTCGCCCAGCCGGCCTTTGTGCTGCAGGTCGACAAGTATTGCGCGCAGTTGGCCGCCTACTGCACGCAACACGGCGTGCATACGGCCTGCTGGCTCACGGCCTGGAATCCGCGCAGCGAACTGCTGGGCACAGCCGAGAACCAGGCGCGCCAGCAGACCCTGCAAGCGCAGCTGCAGCAGGCCGGCTGGCGCTGGCTGCCGGCCATGGCCGCCCACCCGCACAACGGCTGGCCGCCCGAGCCGGGCTGCTTCATCGCCGGCATGGACACCGACACCGCCAGCGACTGGGGGCGGCGGCACGGCCAGAATGCCGTCGTCTGCTGCGGGCCGGATGCGGTGCCGCGCCTGGTGCTGTTGCGCTGAAAAATGGAGCCCCCACGCTTGCCCACTTCGTGTGGCTGCGCTGCCCCCCATGGGGGCGGTTTTTGCCTTGGGGCGGCCCAGCGGCAAAAAAAGGCGCCCCTTGCGGCAGCGCCTTTTGGCTCAAGCGCAGAGCGCTCAGCGCGGCAAAGAACTCTTGCCCATCAGGAAAGCATCGACGGCACGCGCGGCCTGGCGGCCTTCGCGGATCGCCCAGACCACCAGCGACTGACCGCGGCGCATGTCGCCGGCGGCGAACAGCTTGGGCACGCTGGTGACGTAGCCGGTGGCGGCATCGGTCGTGGCCTTGACGTTGCCGCGCTGGTCCTTCTCGACGCCAAAGGCTTCGAGGATGGACGCCACGGGGCTCACGAAGCCCATGGCCAGGAACACCAGATCGGCCTTGAGCACCTGTTCGGAGCCGGGCACTTCGACCATCTTGCCGTCCTTCCACTCCAGACGCACGGTCTTGACGCCCGTGAGCTGGCCTTTCTCGCCAAGGAATTCCTTGGTGCCGATGGCGAACTCGCGCTCGCAGCCTTCTTCATGGCTGGACGAGGTGCGCAGCTTGTAGGGCCAGTAAGGCCAGACCAGCGGCTTGTTTTCCTGCTCGGGCGGCATGGGCATGAGTTCGAACTGCGTGACGCTCACCGCGCCATGGCGGTTCGAGGTACCCACGCAGTCGCTGCCCGTGTCGCCGCCACCGATGACGATGACGGTCTTGCCGTCGGCGCGGATCTGGCCCTTGAGCTTGTCGCCGGCGTTGACCTTGTTTTGCTGGGGCAGGAACTCCATGGCGAAATGCACGCCATTGAGTTCGCGGCCGGGCACAGGCAGATCACGCGACTGCTCGGCACCGCCCGACAGCAGCACGGCGTCGAACTCGGCCATCAGCTGCGCGGGCGAGACGGTTTCCTTGGCCCAGTTGGTGACCTTGGAGTCCTTGCCCAGGCCTTCGGGGCCGGCGACCAGCACGCCCGTGCGGATGGTCACGCCTTCGGCTTCGAGCTGCTTGACGCGCAGGTCGATGTGCGACTTTTCCATCTTGAAGTCGGGAATGCCGTAGCGCAGCAGTCCACCCACGCGGTCGTTCTTCTCGAACAGCGTCACGGCATGGCCGGCGCGCGCCAGCTGCTGGGCCGCGGCCATGCCGGCCGGGCCGGCGCCAATGACGGCCACCGTCTTGCCGGTCTTGACCTTGGCGGGCAGGGGCTTGACCCAGCCTTCGGCCCAGGCGCGGTCGATGATGGCGTGCTCGATGCTCTTGATGCCGATGGGCGCGGCATTGATGTTCACCACGCAGGCGGCTTCGCAGGGCGCGGGGCAGATGCGGCCGGTGAACTCGGGGAAGTTGTTGGTGCTGTGCAGCACCTTGATCGCGTTCTCCCAGTCACCGCGGTACACCAGATCGTTGAAGTCCGGAATGATGTTGTTGACCGGGCAGCCGTTGTTGCAAAACGGCGTGCCGCAGTCCATGCAGCGCGCGCCCTGCACTTTCGCCTGCTCGGGCGTGAGTGCAATGACGAACTCCTTGTAGTTCTTGAGTCGCTCGTTGACGGGCTTGTAGCCCTCTTCGATGCGGTCGTACTCCATGAATCCTGTGCTTTTTCCCATGATGAATCTGTCCTTGAATTGATGAGCGAATCGTGAATCAGCGGGGCTTACTTGGCCGCGACTGTTTCTGTTTCAGTAGCTAGTTCTGCTTGCGCAGCAATGGCTGCTTTCGCTTTGCGTTCATGGATTTCAGACAGGGCACGGCGGTATTCCACGGGGAAGACCTTGATGAACTTGGCGCGTGCCACGGCCCAGTTGTCGAGCAGCTCGCGCGCACGCTTGGAGCCGGTCCAGCGGCTGTGGGCTTCGACCAGAGCGCGCAACTGCTGGTCGTCGCTTTCACCGTTGTGCCAGATGTCGTGATTGACCGTGGCGACAAACTCGTTGTGTGGCAAGACCTGGTCCAGGGCCACGGACGCGGTGTTGCAGCGCTTGGCGAACTGGCCGTCTTCGTCATAGACGTAAGCCACGCCGCCGCTCATGCCGGCCGCGAAATTGCGCCCGGTCTTGCCCAGCACCACCACGGTGCCGCCGGTCATGTATTCACAACCATGGTCACCCGTGCCTTCGACCACGGCCGTCGCACCCGACAGGCGCACGGCAAAGCGTTCGCCGGCCACGCCGCTGAAGAAAGCTTCACCCGTGGTCGCACCGAACATCACGGTGTTGCCGACGATGGTGTTGCTCACCGAAGCGCCGCGGAAGGCATGGCTGGGGCGCACGATGATGCGGCCGCCCGACAGTCCCTTGCCGGTGTAGTCGTTGGCGTCACCGGTCAGGTTCAGCGTAATGCCCTTGCACAGGAAAGCACCAAAGGACTGGCCGCCCGTGCCTTCGAAGTGGATGCGGATGGTGTCATCCGGCAGACCTTCGGCATGCTTGCGGGTCACGGCCCCGGACAGCATGGCGCCGACCGAGCGGTTCACGTTGCGCGCCACTTCCATGATGCGCACCGGCTCGCCCAGTTCGATGGCAGGCTTGCAGCGCTCGATGAGCTTGACGTCCAGCGCCTTGTCCAGCAGGTGGTCCTGGCGGTCCACATGGAAGCGCGGCACATCGGCGGGCACCACGGGCTGGGCAAACAGGCGGCTGAAGTCCAGGCCCTGGGCCTTCCAGTGCTCCAGGCCCTTGCGGGTGTCGAGCAGGTCGGAGCGGCCGATCAGCTCATCGAACTTGCGCAGACCCAGCTGGGCCATGATCTGGCGCACTTCCTCGGCGACGAAGAAGAAATAGTTCACCACATGCTCGGGCTTGCCGGTGAACTGCTTGCGCAGCACGGGGTCCTGCGTGGCCACGCCCACGGGGCAGGTGTTCAGATGGCACTTGCGCATCATGATGCAGCCTTCGACCACCAGCGGTGCCGTGGCGAAACCGAACTCGTCGGCGCCCAGCAGCGCGCCGATGACCACGTCGCGGCCGGTCTTCATCTGGCCGTCGGCCTGGACACGGATGCGGCCGCGCAGGCGGTTGAGCACCAGGGTCTGCTGGGTTTCGGCCAGGCCGATTTCCCAGGGGCCGCCGGCATGCTTGATCGACGACAGCGGCGAAGCGCCCGTGCCGCCGTCATGGCCGGCGATCACCACGTGGTCGCTCTTGCACTTGGCCACACCCGCGGCAATCGTGCCGACGCCGATTTCCGACACCAGCTTGACCGAGATGTCGGCATGCGGAGCGACGTTCTTCAGATCGTGGATCAGCTGGGCCAGATCTTCGATCGAATAGATGTCGTGGTGCGGCGGGGGAGAAATCAGGCCCACGCCCGGCACGGAATGGCGCATCTTGCCGATGTACTCCGAAACCTTGCCGCCGGGCAGCTGACCGCCTTCGCCGGGCTTGGCGCCCTGGGCCATCTTGATCTGGATCTGGTCCGAGGACGACAGGTACTCGGCCGTGACGCCGAAGCGACCCGATGCCACCTGCTTGATCTTGGAGCGAAGCGAATCACCGTCGCGCAGCTGGATGTCGGCTTCGACCTGCTCGGCGCCAATGATGGAGCCCAGGGTCTCACCCTGCTGGATGGGGATGCCCTTGAGTTCGTTGCGATAGCGCTTGGGATCTTCGCCGCCTTCGCCGGTGTTGCTCTTGCCGCCGATGCGGTTCATGGCCACGGCCAGCGTGGCATGGGCTTCGGTGGAGATCGAGCCCAGCGACATGGCGCCGGTCGCAAAGCGCTTGACGATTTCCGCGGCGGGTTCGACTTCGTCGATGGCAATCGCCTGAGCGGGCTCGCACTTGAACTCGAACAGGCCGCGCAGCGTCATGTGGCGCTGGCTCTGGTCGTTGACCAGCTGGGCGTATTCCTTGAAGGTGCTGAAGCTGTTCGAGCGCGTGGCGTGCTGCAGCTTGGCAATCACGTCAGGCGTCCACATGTGCTCTTCGCCGCGCGCACGCCAGGCGTATTCGCCACCGGCTTCGAGCATGGTCTCTAGCACCGGGTCGTCACCAAAGGCGGCCAGGTGGTTGCGAATGGTTTCCTCGGCAATTTCGAACACGCCAATGCCTTCGATGCGGCTGGCCGTGCCGGTGAAGTACTTGTCCACGGTGTCGGTGCTCAGGCCGATGGCCTCGAACAGCTGTGCGCCGCAGTAGCTCATATAGGTGCTCACGCCCATCTTGGACATGATCTTGGACAGGCCCTTGCCCACGGCCTTGACGTAGTTGTAGACGGCTTTTTCGCCCGTCAGACCTTCCGGCAGCTCGTGGCCCATGGCCAGCAGGGTTTCCATCGCCAGGTAGGGATGGACGGCTTCGGCGCCGTAGCCGGCGAGCACGGCGAAATGGTGGATTTCGCGCGCCGTGCCGGTTTCGACCACCAGGCCGGCCGTGGTGCGCAGGCCTTCACGCACCAGGTGCTGGTGGATGGCCGACAGCGCCAGCAGCGCGGGAATCGCGACCTGGGTCGCCGACAGGGCGCGGTCGCTGATGATCAGGATGTTGGCACCGCCACGGATGGCATCGACCGCCTGGGCGCACAGCGAGGCCAGCTTGGCTTCCACGCCCTGCTTGCCCCAGGACAGTGGGTAGGTGATGTCGATGGTGACACTCTTGAACTTGCCCTGGGTGTGCTGCTCGATATTGCGCAGCTTGTCCATGGCTTCGAAGTCCAGAACCGGCTGCTGCACTTCCAGGCGCATGGGCGGGTTGACCTGGTTGATGTCCAGCAGGTTGGGCTTGGGGCCGATGAACGACACCAGCGACATCACGATCGCTTCGCGGATCGGATCGATGGGCGGGTTCGTCACCTGGGCGAACATCTGGCGGAAGTAGTTGTACAGCGGCTTGTTGCGGTCCGACAGCACGGCCAGCGGGCTGTCGTTGCCCATCGAGCCCACGCCCTCTTCGCCCTTGGCGGCCATGGGCAGCAGCAGGAACTTGAGGTCTTCCTGGGTGAAGCCGAAAGCCTGCTGGCGTTCGAGCAGGGGCAGCGCGGCCACAGGCGCCTGCACGGAGCCTGAGCCGCCGACGTTGTCCAGCTTGATGCGCAGGTTCTCGATCCACTGCTTGTAAGGCTTGGTGTTGACGATGTTGGCCTTGAGCTCGTCGTCTTCGATCAGACGGCCTTGCTCCAGGTCGATCAACAGCATCTTGCCGGGCTGCAGACGCCACTTGCGGATGATCTTGCTGTCGGGCACGGGAAGCACGCCGACTTCCGAGCCCAGGATGACGAGGTCGTCATCGGTGATCACATAGCGCGAGGGGCGCAGGCCGTTGCGGTCCAGCGTGGCGCCGATCTGGCGGCCGTCGGTGAAGACGATGGAGGCCGGGCCGTCCCAGGGCTCCATCATTGCAGCGTGGTATTCATAGAAGGCGCGGCGGCGCTCGTCCATGGACTCGTGCTGTTCCCAAGGCTCGGGAATCATCATCATCACGGCCTGGCTGATGGGGTAGCCGGCCATGGTCAGCAGTTCCAGGCAGTTGTCGAAGGTCGCGGTGTCGGACTGGTCGGCAAAGCTGATGGGATAGAGCTTCTTCAGGTCTTCGGCCAGCACGGGCGAAGCCATCACGCCTTCGCGGGCGCGCATCCAGTTGTAGTTGCCCTTGACGGTGTTGATTTCACCGTTGTGCGCCACATAGCGGTAGGGATGGGCCAGCGGCCATTCGGGAAAAGTGTTGGTCGAGAAACGCTGGTGCACCAGGCCGATGGCGGAGACGCAGCGCTCGTCTTCGAGGTCGCGGAAGTACACGCCCACCTGGTCGGCCAGCAGCAGGCCCTTGTAGACCACGGTGCGGCTGCTCATGCTGGGAACGTAGTATTCCTTGCTGTGCTTGAGCTTGAGGCCCTGGATGGCGGCGCTGGCCGTCTTGCGGATCACATACAGCTTGCGTTCCAGCGCGTCCTGCACGATCACGTCGTTACCGCGGCCGATGAACACCTGGCGCAGCACGGGCTCCTTTTCACGCACCGTGGGCGACATGGGCATGTCCAGGTTCACGGGCACATCGCGC